>CBDTYK010000222.1:0-3934 GCA_965364595.1 uncultured bacterium | reverse complement strand
TGAGTCAATGAGCGAACCGCAACCGAGTGCACGGACGAGGGTCACCCACGACTCGAGACCCACGACCCGCGGCCGGGGGTGGATGGCGGGTGGATCGCCCGACCCTGCGTAACCTGCCCGGCATGCGCATTCTCGTGTTCGTCGCCATCGGGGGAGCCATCGGTGCGGTGGGGCGGTATCTGCTGTCGACGCCGATCAACGAACGGGCCGCTCCATGGGGAACGATCCTGGTCAACCTGATCGGGTCGGCCCTCCTGGGTTTCCTGATCGGATGGTTCTCCGACCGGTCGACCGACCCGGCGATTCAGATCGGTCTGCTCACCGGCGTGCTCGGCGGATTCACCACGTTCTCGACGTTCTCCGCCGAAACGATGCTCCTGTTGGACAGCGGACGGTGGCAGACAGCGATCTTGAACGTCGTCGTATCGGTGTTCTTCGGCATCGCTGCGGCAGCGGTCGGCTACTCGCTCGCTCGAGCGTGATCAGCTCAGGCGACGAGACGGAGCACCGGGAGGAACACCGCCGCAGCCAGTACCAGGCCATCGAGCGATGCCAGCAGCCCCGGGGGCCTGCCGATCAACTCGACCCGGCGGGTCCTGAGCAACGAGCCAATCCCGCGGCCCGCGATCAGCGATGCGGCGATGACGACTCCCATGATCAAGAAGGTCACCAGGTCGAGATCCCAGATGCTGGCGATGGCGAGCGACGTCCCGATCGCTCCCAGCGTCGTCGCCGTGAACGGGTCACCGAACGGTAGATGTGAGAACCGCTCGATCACGGTGCCGATGGCAATGGCGGCGATCGCAACGGTGATGAGCACCCCGGTAGCTCGGTTCACCGGCGTGAACGCCTCTCGGGACAGCAGCAGAGAGGCGACCGCCGCAGCTGACACGACGGATACGACGAGTGACGGCACCAAGGCCACCAGCGCCCGCGATTCGTCCGAAGCCACAGACCAGGCGAGCGGCGCGATCACCGCGACCGTCAACGTGACCCCGACGCCTTCGACACCGAGCGTCCTCGTCGAGACCACGGCCGCCACGACGGCGAGCATCGCCGGAATGAGCGGGATGTCTCGTGCCCGCTGAGATGCCACCGATGCGACGTCCGTCATCCATGCCACGATCACACCGACGACCGCAACAGACCACCAGGTGCTGCCCTCGAGCGTATTGACGAAGACGAGCACCAGTCCCACGACGATCCCGAGGATGGCCTCCGAGCCGGTCGAGAGCTCAGTCATCGGTCCGGCACCGCCCGACACGGGTGGGATCAACGCAACCTCGTCGTTCGGGCCAACGGTCTGGCCGTCTTCCGCTTCGTCACCGTTCACCCAGACACGAGCACGCTCCGCAGCCGCGGAGAACGCCGGACCGAAACGAATGGATGCGGACTCGATCACCCGCGCCACGGTCGGCTCGTCGATCTCGATCGAGCTCGTGCCGGCGACGTCGCGCAACCCGGCGAACAGTCGAAGTCGTGCCATCGGCGCAACACTAACCCGGCGACGAGGTGGGAATCCCGATCCGCGCAGGTTCCCCTCACACGACGGCAGCGGTACGCTCCGACCGCATGAGCGGACCCAGGGCAGACCGATGAACGAGGCACCGGTCGTCGCAGTAGAGATCCCCCAGGTCGGAGACGAACGGCACAAGAACTGGGCGAAGGTGGTGCACTCGGTGGACCCGACGAAGTCGTCGGGCTGGGCGTTCATCGGCGACTTCATCGCAACCGGTGGGATCCAAGACGTCCCGGCCGGATCAGTGGTTCTGGTGTACGGAGAGCGCGGATCGAGAGCGAACCCGCAATCGGAGGCAAAGGTCTTCGTCGTCAACCCTGACTCGACGCTCAGCGAGCACGGTCAAGCGAAGGGACGAGCGTGGGCTCGAACGCTTCGCGATCCGGTCGAAGAGCTCCTGATGGACGAACTCCCCACTCATCGCGAGTGGGCGCCGGACCTCCTCGGGTTCTCCGATCATGCGCTCGCCGAAGAACTCATCAGGCGCGGATGGATGGTCCAGGAACCGGAGGAGACATGAGCAGCAACGCGGGCATCACCATTCACAACACGGGCGGGCCGGAGGTCCTGGAATACACCGAATTGCCCGAACCAGAGGTTGGGCCGGACAGTGTCGTCATCGACATCGCCGCGGCAGGCGTGAACTTCATCGACACCTACCACCGTGCCGGCCTGTATCCGATGGAGTTCCCCCTGACCCCGGGACTGGAAGGAGCGGGGACGATCTCGGCCGTTGGCGATGCTGTCGACGGCTTCTCCGTCGGGGATCGGGTCGCATGGTCGGGGTCCATCGGCAGCTACGCAGCCCGGAAGGTCGCCGATCCCGAGAAGCTGGTCCACGTGCCGGACGGCGTGCCGCTCGCGACCGCAGCGGCGGTGATGCTGCAGGGGCTGACAGCCCACTATCTCGCCGTCGACACGTTCCCGCTCGCGCCCGGCCACAGAGCACTGGTACACGCCGGGGCAGGCGGCGTCGGACTGCTCCTGACCCAGATCGCCAAGCTCAGAGGAGCCATGGTGTTCACCACGGTCGGGAATGCCGAGAAGGCCGAGCTCTCACGAGCGGCGGGAGCGGATCATGTCATCGAGTACCGGTCGGTGGACTTCGCCGGCGCCGTGGTCGACATCGCAGGCGCCCGTCCGATCGACGTCGTCTACGACGGTGTGGGCAAGACGACGTTCGAGAAGGGCATCTCGGTGCTCAAGCCGCGCGGCATGATGGTCACGTTCGGGAACGCCTCGGGTCCGGTCGAGCCGGTCTCGCCACTCGAACTCATGAGGAACGGGTCGCTCTTCCTGACCCGGCCGACACTCTTCGACTACGTCGCCACCCCCGACGAGTTCCGGTCTCGGGCATCCGATCTGTTCGAATGGATCGAGAACGGCGACCTCGACGTCCGCATCGGAGCCACCTACCCCATGTCCGAAGCCGCCGCCGCCCACACCGCCCTCGAATCCCGCCAAACCACCGGCAAGGTCCTGCTGGTGCCGTAGCTGTCGGGCCGGTAGGGGCGCCCGCTTGCGGCGCCCGCAGCCCGGGCCGATTTCCCCATCTCGACCCAGAACAGGCGCGTTGCGTCTGCCGCTTCGCGCCTGCAAGTGGTCGTCGGGCTCAGCGTGGTGCGCTGCGGGCGAGGCAAGCCTCGCCCCTACACCCTCGCGCTCCCCAGCAGGTCAGCCGATCGTGTTCTTGCGCAGGGCGTCCAGCGTGGCCATCACGGCTCTCGTGTCGGCGAGGGGGTGGCGGGGGCTCTCGGTGAGACCGGCGGCGAGGCAGCGTTCGACTTCGGCGACTTCGAACGTGTATCCCGAGCCGTCGTAGTCGACTTCCCAGAACTCGGTCAGTTCGCGCCGGGTCCAATGCTCCACGCGTGAGCTGTGATGGAACGGGGACGTCAGATGGAGCCGACCGCGCGGGCCTGACACGGTTGCCGTGAGGTTCGTGTCGGAGACGAACGAGGAGCCCAGCAGCGACAGCACCTCGTTCTCGTGCTTCATGGTGATGGCGTACTGGGCGTCGACCCCGGTGTCGGTGCGCGTGCTGGTGGCGTGGAGCTCGACCGGCGGACCGGCGAGCAGGTGGGCGAAGGTCACCGGGTAGATACCGACATCGAGCAGCGACCCGCCCGCTTGCGCGGGGTCGAACCACCGTCGCTCCGGGTCGTCGTTCGCCACGATGCCAAAATCGGCGTGAATGGTCCGGACAGGGCCGATTCGACCGTCGGCGATCAGCGACTCGAGCAGCATCCAGGCAGGTTGGAAGCGCATCCACATCGCTTCCATCAAGAACACGCCGCCGGCTCGTGCGGCGTCGATCATGCGATCGGTGGTGGACAGATCCGGGGTGAGCGGCTTCTCGCACAGGACAGGGATGCCGGCTTCGATGCAAGCGAGTGCGTCATCGAGATGGTTGTG
>CBDTYK010000221.1:0-3946 GCA_965364595.1 uncultured bacterium | reverse complement strand
TGTTGCGCGGTCGGTAGACATAGGTCCAGTCGCGGTGCCGGCCGACGACGCCAGGTCGGCCGGGGCTGCCGCTTGCGTGTTGCGCGGTCGTTAGACATAGGTCCAGTAGCGATGCCGGCCGACGGCGCCAGGTCGGCCGGGGGCTCTCGCTCGCGTCGTCCTTGGGCGGGACTTCCGGCCGTACCCGGCCGCACGGTGCTTCAGTACGATCACCCGGTGATGCCCTCGGACTCCACATGTGGAACTGGACGGGGCATCCATCGGATCCCGTTTCGAGGAGAAGGCTCATGAGTTCGTACGCCGACATCCAGGAAGTGCTCGCCGATCAGGCCGAATACCTGCTCGATCACTCGTGCGAGACGGTTCCCCGTGACCAGCTCCACCTGCCTGGCCCCGACTTCATCGATCGGGTGACCTCGAAGACAGACCGACGACCCGCGGTGCTGCGCAACTTGGCTTCGCTGTACGGGCACGGCCGGCTGGCGGGGACCGGATACGTCTCGATCCTCCCCGTCGACCAGGGCATCGAGCACGCTGCCGGAGCCAGCTTTGCACCGAACCCGATCTACTTCGACCCGGCGAACATCTGTGAGCTGGCAATCGCCGGCGGATGCAACGCAGTGGCCTCGACGCTCGGCGTGCTCGGGGCGGTTGCACGCCAGTATGCGCACAAGATCCCGTTCATCCTGAAGTTCAACCACAACGAACTCCTGACCACACCGAACAAGTACGACCAGACGATCTTCGCGTCGATCGAACAGGCCTTCGAGATGGGCTGTGTGGGCGTCGGCGCCACGATCTACTGGGGCTCCGAGGAGTCGAATCGGCAGCTCCAGGAGGTGTCGGCGGCATTCGAGCGAGCCCACGACCTCGGGATGTTCACGGTGCTGTGGTGTTATCTGCGCAACTCCGCGTTCAAGGTCGACGGTGTGGATTATCACGCATCCGCGGATCTCACGGGTCAGGCCAACCACCTCGGGGTGACGCTGGAGGCCGACATCATCAAGCAGAAGCTGCCGACCAACAACGGCGGATACCCGGCGATCAAAGCCGGCAAGACCCACGACAAGGTCTACAGCGAGTTGACGACGGATCACCCGATCGACCTGACCCGCTACCAGGTCGTCAACAACTACATGGGACGCATGGGCTTGATCAACTCCGGCGGGGCCTCGGGCAGCCACGACCTCCAGGACGCCACCGCGACCGCAGTCATCAACAAGCGGGCAGGCGGGATGGGCCTCATCAGCGGTCGCAAGGCGTTCCAGAAGCCCATGGAGGACGGTGTAGCGCTCCTGAATGCGATCCAGGACGTCTACCTGTGCGAGGATGTCACGGTCGCCTGAGGAGGGTCGAACATGCGAATTGGAATCCTGACAGGGGGCGGTGACGTCCCAGGGCTCAACGCCGCCATCAAGGCGGTCGTCAACCGCGCTGCCGAGCAAGGCCACGAGGTACTCGGCTTGCGACGCGGCTGGGCCGGTTTGTTGTATGTCGACCCCGGCGATCCGGCAACTCTCGAGGAGTACTCTCTGCCCCTCGACCCAGCCAGGGTGCGGACGATCGACCGTTCCGGCGGTACCGTCCTCCACAGTTCGAGGACCCATCCGGGGAAGGTGAAGGCATCGGATGTCCCCGACTTCCTGACACCGCCACCGGACACCGAACCGCCGTACGACTTCACACCGCACGCCATCGAGGTGCTGGAGGCCTACGGCATCGACGTCTTGATTCCGATCGGGGGCGACGACACGCTGTCGTACGGCCTGCGGCTGCACAACGAAGGCGTTCCGGTGATCGCGATCCCCAAGACGATGGACAACGACGTGCACGGCACGGACTACTGCATCGGATTCTCCACCGCAGTCACCCGCGGTGTGCAGTTCGTCCACAACCTGCGGACCAGCACCGGGTCCCACGAGCGCATCGCCGTCATCGAACTCTTCGGGCGCTACAGCGGGGAGACGTCGCTGATCACGGCATATCTGGCCGGGGTCGACCGCGCCGTCATCTCCGAGGTGCCCGTCGACATCGACCGGCTCGCTGCCTATCTCGTCGCCGATCGCAAGGCGAACCCGAGCAACTATGCGATGGTCACGGTGTCCGAGGGCGCCGTCATCGAAGGTGGCTCGATGTCGCTCCGTGGTGAAGCCGACGCCTACGGGCACCGCAAACTCGGTGGTGTGGGTGAACAGGTGGGCGCGATGCTGAAGGAAGTCACCGGTATCAACATCATCAACCAGACCGTCGGCTATCTCATGAGGTCGGGCAGCCCGGATTCGCTCGATCTGATGGTCGCCAACAACTACGCCGTGATGGCAGCCGACCTCGCGATCGAAGGCCAGTCCGGCCGAATGGTCGCCCTGCGCGGCGGGACCTACACCAACGTCCCGATCTCGTTGATCGGAGAAGGTGTGAAGCGGGTCGATGTCGGTGAGATGTACGACTCCGAGGCGTATCGGCCGAAACTCCGACATGTCGGTGGCAAGCCGATGTTCCTGTACTGAGTAACATCGCGATCCGTGGTTCCTGGATCGACACCCCTGTTTCTCGCCGCGTTCGAACACGCCCCTCGGTCCTGGCCGTCTGAGGCGTCTCGATGAGCGTCATCGGAGTCCTGACCGCCGGTGGCGACTGCCCCGGGCTCAACGCAGTCATCCGCGGTCTCGTCTTGCGGGCCGAGGAAGAGCACGACGCAGAGGTCGTCGGAATCCTGAACGGTTGGGAGGGGCTGATGGACGGTGACGTCCAACTGCTGGGCCGGCGGGATGTCGACGACATCCTCGCCAAGGGCGGCACCATCCTCGGCACGTCGCGCAAAGACCCATACGTGCATGGCGACGGATATGCGAGCGTCGCCCGGACGCTCAAACGCAACGACATCGACAGCCTCGTCGTGATCGGCGGTGATGGCACCCTGCGCACGGCCCTTCGGCTCGGCGAGGACGGCGCCAACGTGATCGGGGTCCCGAAGACGATCGACAACGACATCAACGGAACCGACTTCACCTTCGGATTCGACACTGCGGTGCAGATCGTCACCGACGCGATCGACCGGCTCACCACTACGGCTGAGGCTCACAACCGGGTCATCCTGGTGGAGGTGATGGGTCGGACGAAGGGATGGATCGCGACGTATGGCGGTCTGGCGGGCGGCGCACAGGCGATCCTCATCCCGGAGATCCCGTACGACATCGAGCAGGTGAGTTCGCTGATCCGGCGGCGGCATCGCCGAGGCAAGAACTACAGCGTCGTCGTTGTCGCTGAGGGCATCGAACCTCCGGAGAAGGTCGAACTCGAGAAGGATGCCTTCGGCTTCGATCGACTCGGCGGTGTCGCGTACCAGCTCGCTCCGGTCATCGAGCACCTCACGGGCTACGAAACCCGAGTCACCGTTCTTGGTCACCTCCAGCGGGGTGGCACGCCCACGGCATTCGATCGGGTTCTCGGAACCCGAATGGGCGTCCACGCCGCCGACCTGGCTGCAGCCGGCGAGCACGGAACCATGGTTGCGATGCGGGGAGCCAAGATCGACGCCGTCCCCCTGTCCGAGGGTTGCTCCGAGATCCGTGGCGTCGATCCGGAGCTGTACAACGTCGCTCAGACGTTCTTCGGGTGATTCGCCCGGCACACTTGCGACCGTGACGTACACCAGCGCCTTCGATCTGTTCAAGATCGGCATCGGACCATCGAGCTCCCACACCGTTGGTCCCATGCTGGCAGCCCTGCAGATGTCGCCGGCTGCGGCGTTCGGCGTCACGGTCGAGCTCTACGGCTCGCTCGCGCTCACCGGCGACGGCCACGGCACGGATCGCGCCATCATGCTCGGTTTGTCCGGTCACCATCCAGAGACCGTGCCGCTCGATCTCGTCTGGAGTCTTCCTGCGACGGTTCGACGAACGCGGCGACTCACCGCGGCCGACGGGACCGAGATCGACTTCGATCC
>CBDTYK010000220.1:0-3950 GCA_965364595.1 uncultured bacterium | reverse complement strand
GCCATCCAGGCTGCCGCCGGCCGACTCCACGACACCTACGACTTCGACCTGAGGGAGCGTGCAGCCTCGTATCTGGACCTGGATGTCCCCGAACTCGGGCGGCTCATCCTGTCGCTCCAACGTGAGACCGAGGAACGCGTCGACGCCGACTGGCCCGAAGTCCGACTCTCGAAGCAGCTCGAAACGAAGCTGGTGGACATCCATCAGATCGCGAGCAGAGCCGATCTGACGACGCACGCCACCGATGCGGCGATCACATCCGTCTTCCCGGCCTGGATGAGACTCCGGGACACGCCGCACATCGCTCCTTTCCACCGCTACCCGGTCGGCGAGCACTCCCTGGCTTGTCTCGATGAGGTTTCGCGACTGCTGGAGCATTCCGACGACGCACTCGTCACCGAAGCGGTCGCCGCGATCACCTCTCCCGACACCGTGCGCTGGGCGGCCCTGGCCCATGACGTCGGGAAGGGGATATCCGAACCCCATGCGCGAGAAGGTGCACGACTGGTCTCCGAGTCCCACCTGGCATCGGTCGTCGATGAGCCCGAGCTGTTGGTCATCCTGGTGGAACACCATCTCCTCCTTGCAGATCTGGCGACCAAATACGACATCGACGACCCGGGCGTCGTCTCCTGGGTCGCCGATCGGTGCCGGGACGGTGCATCGCTCGCTGCGCTGTACCTGCTCACCGTCGCAGACAGCCTGGCGACGGGCGAGGACACCTGGAACGAGTGGCGCTCGGAACTGGTGCGGCGGGCATACCGGCGGGTCGAACGTGAGCTTCGGGGCCGGAGCCTTCCCGAGGAAGCACAGTTGGAAGTGCTCGCAGACCGGGTCGCGGCGGTTGCGCCCGACCGACCGATGGATGCCATCCGTCGTCACCTCGCCGGTTTCGGATCGGTGTATCGGCGCGGCCATTCGCCCGAGGAGATCGCCCGCCACATCGAACTGGCGTCGGGAGCGCGTCACCCGGGCGAGATCCGGATCGATGTCGACCCCGGCAACCCGGCGACGATGATCGTGATCACCGAGGACCGACCCGGCCTCCTGCTGACGGTTTCGGGTGTGCTCGCGTTGAATCGGATGTCGATCACCGACGCTCGATTCGCGACCCGAAGCGACGGGCTCGTCTTCGATTCCTTCGACATCGTCAACGACAACCGGAGTTCCATCGATCAGGCGACCCTCGAATCGATCGCTTCGGAGATGACCAAGGCGATCCGGGGCGGCCTCGACCTGGAGCAGGCCGTCCACTCGAAGCGGGAGGCGTATCGGCCGGTCGAGCAACGGGGCTTCAGATCGTCGGTGTCGGTCGAACCCGAAGGTGTCGGCGCCGGCAGGATCACCATCGAGTGCCCCGATCGGATCGGGTTGATCTTCGATCTGGGCAGGGTGTTCCAGGAGTATCGGATGCCGATCAAGCGGGCACGAGTCGACACGAGAGCCGCAATCGCCTACGACGTGTTCTGGGTGGACCGGCTCCCGGCGGACCGGGATCAACTGGAACGGGACATCCTCGAGGCGCTCGAAGGTCCGACGACAGGCTGACCGCTCCGGCCGGCCAACCGTCCGGTGGATGACATCAGGACAAACGGCCCATCGCGACCGTCGCATGGAACGCCATCCCGGTCGCCATCGCCTCCTCGTCGAACCGCACCAGATTCGAGTGATTGAACGGGCTGGTCTCGGGTGTGAGGTCCGGCGGGCAAGCCCCGAGGAAGAACATCGCACCCGGCACTTCCTGGAGCACGTAGCTGAAGTCCTCGGCCCCCATGATCGGGTCCGGGAGGCTCACCACACGGTCACTGCCCACCAGAACCTGAGCGGCCAGCATGAGTTCGGCGGCTGCGTTCGGGTCGTTGACCGTCACGGGGTAGCCGTGCTCGAACGTGGTCTTGGCCGTCATCCCGTGTGCTGCGGCCACGCCATCGGCCACTCTGGCGACGACTTCGTGCATCAGCGCTCGTGTCTCCGCCGACAGCGCTCTGATCGTTCCGCGCAAGGTCACCTGCTCGGGGATGATGTTGTGGGCGCTACCCGCCTCGATCATGGTGAACGTGCACACCGCGGGGTCGAAGACGCTGACGTTGCGCGTGATCGCAGACTGAACCGACATGACGATCTCCGCAGCGGCTGCGACCGGATCGTTGGCCGCGTCTGGTCTCGACGCATGCCCGCCTGCACCGGTCACCACGATGTTCAGCTGGTCGGCAGATGCCATCATCGTGCCCGACCGTCCTGCGATCACACCCGACTCGAGCATCGTCGTCACGTGGATCGCCAGAGCGAGGACGGGTCGGGACCCGGCCGAGTCGAGCATGCCCTCCTCGAGCATGAACCTCGCTCCGTGATATCCCTCCTCTCCCGGCTGGAACATGAACATCACCGAGCCGGACAGCTCGGACCGGCGATCGCTGAGCAGCCGGGCGGCACCGAAGAGCATCGCCGTGTGCAGATCGTGTCCGCAGGCGTGCATCGTTTCCCCGGTCACACTGGCGAAGTCGAGTCCCGTGTCCTCATGGAGTGGCAGGCCATCCATGTCACCCCGAAGGAGCACCGTGGGGCCGTCGGAATCGCCCCGCAAGATGGCAACGACACCGTCGGTCGAATCGTGCTCGATGATCTCCAACGGAAGTCCCGCCAAAGCCTCGAGCACGAGGGTCTTGGTCCCCGGGAGCTCGAGCCCGACCTCGGGATTGCGATGGAGTGCGCGTCGCAATTCGACGACATCCGGCAGGATCGCTCTGGCTGCTTCGATGATGGATTCCGTCATGCGCCCACGGTAGGTCAAGCGATGCTCAGCACGTACTCGTCGCCGTCCCGAGTGAATCCGAGCTGCTCGAGAAACCGTCGATGAACGGCGGTATCCGCCCGGGTCACGACCCGTTCGAGCCCGTGATCCCGGAGGACGCCGCGACCGCTTCCGAACAGCACACGGGCGTTCTTCAGATCCCGATAGTCCCTACCGGCGAAGTCGAGTTCGACCCGCGCCGTCGTCCCGTCGATCGTTGCGATGAACACACCCGCCGGAACCATGTCACGGAACACGACGAGCCGGAGCTGATCGGGATGCTGCCGATGTCGGTATCCCGGCCACACGGCATCGATGTCGGTCGCATTGTGCTCGAGATAGCGCTCGAGGAACTTCGAGCCTGCGTCGACCTCGACCACGTCGAACTCCGCCTCGTGGGAGAACAGTCGGTAGAGGAACACGAGGTTGATCACCATGATCACACCATTGGTGAGAGCGACCGGGAACGAATCGATCAGCAGGCCGTAGACCAGGAATGTCGTCGATCCGACGAACGAGAGAACCCGCAACTTGAGCACCGATGACATCGCCAGGGAGGCCACGACGAACGCCGAGGCGACATAGCCGAGGAGGTCGAGGGCGAAGCCGGTCATGGCGCGCAGTGTATGGCCTGGCTCGCTTGGCCTCGCTCGCTGCGCTCGCCTCGGCCGTGGTGGGTTCTGAGTTGTGGGTTGTGGGTCACCCGATCGGACGGGGTCGCACGCTCCCAGAACCCAACACCCACCACCCAGGACGAGCGCGATGAGCCGCCGGGCGAGGAACGCCTACGCGTAGTCATGGGCATCGAACGTGTGGGTGATGATCGGCGAGAGGTCGAGACCACCCTCGATGAAGACGCCCATCTTGTACCACGTGTCGTACATCTCCCGCCCGTAGACGCCCTTCAGCGTGAGACTGTGGAAGATCACCATGCTCCAATCGATCGCAACGCCGTCGGGCAGCAGTCCGAGCAATGCGATCCGGCCGCCGTGGATCATCACGGGCAGAATCGAAAGCAGTGCGGCCGGCGCACCCGACATCTCGAGGGCGATGTCGAACCCCTCCCGGATGTCGAGGTTCTTCATCACCTCGGCCAGGTCCGAACGCTCGACGTTCACGGTGTGTGTCGCTCCCAGTTTCGACGCCAGGTCGAGCCGGT
>CBDTYK010000219.1:0-3955 GCA_965364595.1 uncultured bacterium | reverse complement strand
GAGGGTGAGCAGTCCCCGCTCGTAGGTGAGGGTGACCGCGAGACCGTCGATCTTGAGCTCGCAGGCGTAGCCCTCTGGGACACCCCCGAGGATTCGCTCCATCCGCTGCTCCCAAGCATCGAGATCCTCAGCCGACTCGGCGTTGTCCAGTGAGAGGAGTGTGCGGCGATGGGTGACCTCCGAGAACAGGTCGGAAGGTGGCGCCCCGACCCGCTGGGTCGGAGAGTCGGGTTCGACGAGTTCGGGGTGTGTCGCCTCGAGCTGTCTCAGTTCCTTGACAAGCGCGTCGTACTCGGCGTCGGCGACGACCGGGTCGTCGAGGATGTAGTACCGGTAGGCATGGTCTCGGATGAGGTCGCTGAGTTCGGCGACCCGTGCCGCGGGATCTGCTGGCACTCGGACTCAGCGATCCCAGTCCGGAGCGAAACTCGGGTTCACCAATCGACGGTCCTTCGGCAGCGCGTCGATCGCAGCGATCTGCTCCGGCGACAACCTCACGTCCAACGCCGTGAAATTGTCGGCGATGTGGTCCTCGGAGGTCGCCTTCGGAATGGGCACCACCTTGTCCTGTTCGAGCAGCCATGCGAGCGCCACCGCCATCGGGCTGAAACCGAGTTCGGCGGCGATGTCGTTGATCACCATGTAGTCGGCCACCTTGCCCATGGCGAGCGGCGAGTAGGCGGTGATCATGAAATCGTGCTCGCGGGCCATCCCGCAGAGCCGCTCCTGGGCGAGCAGGGGGTGGTACTCGATCTGGTTGGCGAAGATCCTGGCGTGTTTCTCGGCTTCGGAGACGATGCTCGACGTGGCGTTGCTGAGCCCGATGTGTCGCACCTTGCCCCGGTCCTGGAGGTCGAGCATCGCTTCGAGCGTCTCGCCGAGCGGAACGGTCTGGATCGGCCAGTGGATCAACAGCAGATCTACGTAGTCGACTCCGAGCTTCTCGAGGCTCTCGTCCGTGCTGGACAGGACGTTCGGAGCGGCGTGGTTGCCGTTGCCGATCTTGGTGGCGAGAAAGACGTCCTCGCGTGTGACACCGGACGAGGCCAGTGCCTGGCCGACGAACTCCTCGTTGTCGTACATCTGGGCGGTGTCGATGTGGCGATACCCGATGTGCAACGCATGGAGAACGGCATCCCGGCACGCCTGCCCCCCGAGCCTGAAGGTACCGAATCCGAGGGACGGGACCTTGACGCCCTGAATGGTCGTTCGCATGTGCTGGACTCCTTCTCGGTCATTCGTTTCGTCAGCCGGTTGCGCCGAGCGTAACGGCGTGGATCACGCCTGGAGCGGGGTGCCGCGTCAATCGATGATGGCGCCGCCGAGCACCTCTTCGCCCTCGTAGAAGGCGATGGTCTGACCGGGCGCGAGCGCGAACTGGGGCTCATCGAAACGTACGGCCCTCCGGGCACCGTGCAACAGGGTCGCAGGGACAGCCTCGCCGTGAGCCCGGTACTGGGCGAGCACCCTGCTGGGAAGCGGCTCGCCCGATACGGTCGTGGCTTCTCGCAGGCTCACTTCGGTTCGTGCAAGCGCTTCGCGACGGCCGATGACAACCGTGTTGGTCGACGGGACGATGTCGGTCACGTAGCGGGGCTCCCCGACTGCGACGTTCAGGCCGCGCCGCTGCCCGATCGTCACATCGACGATGCCTCGATGCTCACCGACGACTGCGCCCGTCTCGTCGACGATCGGGCCGGGCTGTTCGACCTCCGGCGACTGCGAGCGTATGAACGCCCGGTAGTCGCCTGACCCGACGAAACAGATGTCCTGGCTCTCAGGTTTGTGTGCAGTCCGAAGCGACAACGCTGCGGCGATACGGCGCGTCTCGGACTTGTCGATCCCGCCGACCGGGAATCGGACCTGCTCGAGCTGGGTCTGCGTGAGCATCGAGAGCACGTAGCTCTGATCCTTGTTGCGGTCGACTCCTCGTAGAAGCCGCCAGCGCCCGTCGGAGTGCTCGGTTCGGGCATAGTGACCCGTCACCAGGACGTCACACTCGAAGTCACGCATCTGATCGACGAGTCGATCGAACTTCACCGTCCGGTTGCATTCGATGCACGGGTTCGGGGTCCGTCCCGAGACGTAGTCGGCGAGGAATCGGTCGACGACTCCTTCGGAGAAGTCGTCGGTGTAGTCGAGGACGTAATACGGGATTTCGAGCTGTGCAGCGACCCGTCGTGCGTCCTCCGAGTCCGAAACCGTGCAACAGCCGGCCGTCGGGGCTTCGCCGTTCGGTCCCTGCCACAGTTTGAGCGTGACCCCGATCACCTCGTGCCCTTCCTCGACGAGCAGGGCGGCAGCGACCGAGGAGTCGACTCCTCCGGACATCGCAACGAGCGCTCTCATCGCATTCCCTGCACGGCCTCGAGCAGAATCTGTGCTGCGCGTTGCCCGTCACCCGGACGAGTCGACCAGCCGAAGGAAACCCGCAAACATTCTCGGGCAACCTCAGCGCTCATACCCATTGCAGTCAAGACATGCGACACGGTGTTGGCTCCACTCTGGCAGGCAGACGCAGCGGACACGGCCAGCCCGCGCCGGTCGAGTCGGACGAGCAGCGTCTCGTTCCTGAGGCCATCGACCCGAATATGGCAGTGCTGGACCGACGTGTGCTCCTCGGGGATGGTCCTGGACGCGACGGACGCGACTGCTTCCTCGAAGGCCTTCCGTTCAACGGTCACATCGGCAATGAACCGTTCACGGTCCTCGTCTGCCAGTTCCATCGCCTCGACCAGTCCGACGACGCCCATGACGTCATGGGTGCCGGAGCGGCGCCCCAGCTCCTGACCGCCTCCGTGCAGCACCGGTTCGAGCTGTCGCCCATCCCGCACATACAGGAGACCGACGCCTTTCGGCCCGCCGAACTTGTGGCCGGTGAGCGAAAGCAGATCGACGCCGAACTCCTCGACGTCGATCGGATGTGACACGAATGCCTGGATTGCGTCGGTGTGCACCGCCGTTGCGGGGTTGATGCGCCTGACGGCCTCGACGACTGCTGCGACGTCCTGAACCGTTCCCGTCTCGTTGTTGACCGCCATCACCGACACGACGGCTGTTCCGTCTTCGACGAGATTGGCCACCTGTTCAGGGTCGACCAGCCCGTACGGGTCCACGTCGGCAATGGTCACCGAACAGCCGAGGCGTCCGAGAAACTCGGCTGCCTCGAGCACCGCCTCGTGTTCCGTGGCGCCGACGACCACACCCCCGCGTCCGCCACCAGCGAGGGCCGCACCCTTGACCGCCAGGTTGTCCGACTCGGTGCCACCGCCGGTGAACACGATTTCCTGGGGACCGCATCCGAGCAGTGCTGCTGCTCGCTCTCGCGCCGATTCGAGCGCGTTCTTGGCGCGACGGGAAACCTCGTGGGATCCCGAGGAGTTCCCGAACCGGTCGGCGACATAGGGTTCCATCGCCTCCCACACCTGGGGGCGCATCGGGGTCGTGGCTGCGTGATCGAGATAGAGCACCACGACATGTTCCCATGACCCACCGACAATGTCCCAAACCGCGCAGGGTCAGGACTCAGGGATGAAAGCGCTTCGCGTCCGATGATCCCGACCTCGGTCCGGGCCAACCTCGCTCGTCCGGCTGCAGGGTTCACCGCCCGAAACTGCCGGGGAGGAGAACCACTGCGAGGGCCCGGGCATTTCTGCCCGGGCCCACGTTGGGTGTCACCCTGAGATGAGGGTGAGGTCGTGCTGGATTGTGATCAGCCTTCGAGGCTGGCTTCGACCGTCGGGGGAAGCAGCACGGCATCGATCACGTGGATGATGCCGTTCGATGCCTCGATGTCTGTGATGATGACCGTGGCGCCGTTGATCGTCACGGTGTCGCCGTCGACAACGATGGCGATGTCCTCGCCCTGGAGCGTCGTGGCACTCTCCAAGGTCACGACCGTGGCTGCAGGAACGGCTCCGTCGACCACGTGATAGGTCAGGATCGATGTCAACAG
>CBDTYK010000218.1:0-3972 GCA_965364595.1 uncultured bacterium | reverse complement strand
GTACAGGAACTCCCGCAGCTCAGAATCCCGCTCCTGCTGGTACGACCGCCCGAAAAGGACGACTGGTCCGTCCCACGCCGGCACGAAGTGATCGTATGGCGAGCCGATAGCGACCAGAGCGTCCACCTGGGTAGAGCCCGTCGGGACGACGCACTCGACCTCACGAGGCGGCCCGTCCTCCCCGGCGTATTCGTCCCACCGTGCTTCGAGCTCGCCACCATAGAGCGCGGTGTGTGCCGCTAGCCCTCCGCCCCAGCTGTAGCCCGTCACGGCGACGACCGGGTCGTCACTCCCGAGCTCCGAGGCTCGCTGCCGGGCAAGGCGAATGGCGCACGCCATGCTGTCGGCCTGGGCGCGGGCGACCGCACCGTGATCGGCGAGCAGGGTCACGGCGCCCGCCGAAGCCCGGGCTCTGCGAACGAGGAACACGATCGCCCCCTCTTCGGCGAGAGGTTCCAGAACAGTCGTTCCAGTCCCACCCCCTCCCGGGAGATGAACCACGACCGGGGCATCCTCGGGCTCGGCTGGTACATACATGTCGAGCGTCAGCGGCTCTCCCGAGTGAGTTGCGTACGCGATATCCACAACCGATGATGTTGTGACAGCGGGATCACCGCACGCAGCCAACGATGCCAGCAATCCCACGGCCAACATGAGCGAGAGTCGACGTGCCATCGCTTCCCCCTTTGCTCACCCACATGATCCGTCCGTCCCTCGACGCTTTGTAGGGCAGGAAGACATGCATGCCAGCCAGGCGCAGAGGCACCCACGTCGGGTCTTTCAACCACCTACGCCCGAGTTCGACGCCGGACGGACGGCGGTCAGATGGCCGACCAGCCGGAGATGGACTCGACCTCGATGTCGATCCACGGGCCGAGCGCATGACCCTCGAGCTGGGGGTACCGCTGACGGTGCTCACGTTCGATCGTGCTCTCCACGCTCTCCAGCACTGATGCGCTGCCGTCGACCCGTACCCACCAGAGGCGACGCCAGTCGTCGTCGTATTCGTCGACGAGCAGGCTCACCTGGGGATCGGCCTCGATATTGACGAGACGACGTAGCCGCCGTGATCGCTTCCGTTTCGAGTCGACTGCGATCACGATCCGGTCGTCGCCGACCACGGTGAACACCACTGGCACCAGATGGACACCGCGGTCGCGATCGACCGTTCCGAGCACAGCAGATCTGCTCTGGGCGAGCCGCCGGATCGCGTCCATCATGGCGAGCCTGACCATTCCTCGCCATGGTGTCGACTCGTGTCCGACACCTAGGAGTCCCGTTCATCTGCCGACGCCTGCTCGTCTGGTCGTAGCGCCCGGCGTTCACCCAGTACACAGAACTCGTTGCCCTCCGGATCGGCGAGCACGACCCAGGGAACCTCCCCCTGTCCGATGTCGACGCGCGAGGCGCCGAGCGCGATCAGTCGACCGACCTCGGCAGCCTGATCGTCGGGGCGGAAGTCGAGATGGAGGCGGTTCTTGAGCCGCTTGGGTTCGGCGACAGGCTCGAAGATCATCCCCGGGAGCCGATCGACCTGTTGCTGGATCTCGAACGCCTCGGGGGCGTCGTTGACGACGATCCATCCGAGCGCCGCTCGCCACCACTGACCGAGCGCAACAGGATCACGGGCTTCCACGACCACCTGCTCCCATTCGAGAGTCATGCGACGACGATACGACAGTCCGAGGTGCGAGCCGTCAGATCCCGCACACTTGCAGCGACCAGCGAGCGCTGAGTCGCTGTCGCTCGTTCGGGTCCTGGGGTGCGGTCCGTGAAAGCATCACACTTCAGCTTCAGCCGAGCAGGTTGCGTTCGATACCGGCGGCGTCGAAGAGGTAGTCACGGCTCGACTCGAGCTCACCCGCCAGGGAGTCGACGTCGAAGCCGAGCAGGTGGCCACGCCACTTCTTGATCTGCCCGGCCACCAGCACAGTGTCGACGTTGCTTCGATCCATGAGCGTGACGACCGCCCCAGCGGCGTTGTTGAGCGGCGCGACGTTCACTGCATCCGCGTCGAGCAGAACGATGTCCGCTTCCTTGCCAGGCGTGAGACTGCCGGTCTTGTGGTCGAGCCCGAGCCCCTTGGCGCCTTCGATGGTGGCGTGACGGAGCGCATCAAAGCATTGCATCAGGACGGGATACTCCGTTTCGCCGGCGAGCGCCAGTTCGTTCACGAACATGCGTTGCAGGGTGATCATCCCCCGCATCTGGGTGAACGGGTCAGCAGTCATCGTGCACTCGACGTCGGACGACAACGACACACTCATCCCGAGGTCGAGCGCCTTCTGGATCGGGGGCATCCCGTGACGCATGTGCATCTCGATCGGAACTGCGAGCGACACATGGGACCCTGCCTCCGCGGCCTTCTGCCATGCCTCATCGGACATGCCCGTCATGTGGATGAAGATGTTCTTGTCGTCGAACTCGTCGGCGGCTGCCAGAGCGTCGAAGGTGTCTCGCATGCCGAACGTACCAACCACGTGCAAGGCGATCGGCAGGCCGAGCTCCCGACCCACCTTCCAGGCCTCCTCGTAGCCGGGCAGGTAGATCTCCCCACCCATCACCATCGTCAACAGTTGATCGTCGGAGGAGAAGTACTCCTCCTTGATCCGGCGTGCGTCGCCCGGGTACCGAGCGTCTTCGCCCCAGCCTTCGAAGTAGCCGAAGACGCTACGTCGCCCCGTGTCACGCAGAGCATCGATCGCCGCGTCGGAGTGGGACGGGGTGTGGTGGATCTGGGAGACGTCCATCACTGTCGTGACGCCGGCGTCGAGTTGGGAGATGCCGCCGAACAGCTCGTTGATGTAGACATCCTCGGGTCGGTAGACCAGGGAGAGCTTCTGCAGGATCACGTCGTAGTAGTTCGAGTCGTTCCCCGGATGGTGGTCGTTGATCAGGATGCCGTGGGCGAGGTAGCTGCGGAGCGCTGTCTCGAACTGGTGATGGTGCGTGTCGATGAACCCGGGCATGACGATCATGCCTGCGGCGTCGATCACGACGGCGTCGGGCGCTTCGATGGAGGGGCCGACCTCGACGATGCGTGAACCTTCGATGAGTACGTCACCGACTGCGAAATCGCCGACGGCGCCGTCCATGGAGAGCACGGTGCCGCCCTTGATCAGGACACGTTGGCCGGGTCGGCCTGCGTCGGCGATGAACGCGGCTTCGGCTGCAGCGACTCGGTCGGCGGCAGCCGCAAACCTCGCACCTGAGGCGATGACAGGCAGTGGATTACGCGGCATCGGCTGCCTCCGAGTGGGGCGAATGACACATTGTTGGTCCTCCTTGGAGCCATCAGTCCGGAACAGAGCGGACCCTACCGCTGAACCGCGCGACGCGTCTCGCGAAGTCGCTGAGAGTCGGAGTCGCCGTGCCGGCGAAGACGGGTACCGTGACCGTGGCAGCCGACGGGCACCAGGAACACCCGACTCGACCTCGAGTTTTTCCACGTGCGGACTCGACCTCGACTACGCCGGTCGCATCCACTCCAGCTGTCCGCGGGTGGGCTCTGCCCCACCACAGCCCACATTCGAGCACGGGGTCGACCGAACGGCGAACCAGTGGATGAAGCCTTCGCTCCGCCCCGAAGAGTGACGCATCAACGGGCGATCACCTCCGCTGGCATCGGCTCTGGGGAGAGGAGGTGCGCCGCCAGGTGAGTTGCAGCGACGGTTGAGATCGGCAACGTGATCAGGAATCCGATGCCGAGCGCCGCCGCTCCGCACACGTTCAGCGCCAGCAGCGCAAGCTGCGCTCGGATCATCCCTCCGATCCTCCCCCGAGTCGAAGCAGCACTGCGCTCGTAGCCCGCCTGGAGCGTTCCTCCCTCGTTGACGAGAACGAACGGGAACAGCGCGTAGCGGCCTGCGAACCACACACCGGGTAACAGCAGAAACGCCAAACCGAGAACTGTCAGAACGACGTAGAAGATCAGCCCCAGGACGAGCCGGGGGCCCGCGCCGAAGGGTCGCA
>CBDTYK010000217.1:0-4001 GCA_965364595.1 uncultured bacterium | reverse complement strand
CAACGAAGGGGATGCCCCTTCGGGGCACGACAGCAGGGCTCGTCCTGTCCGTCCTCGCGTACGCCGTCGTGATGCTGTCGGGCGAGGCCCCCGACCAGGCCGGCCTCGTCATCAAGGTCCTCGAAATCGGAGCAATCGGGTTGATCCTCGGACGGGGAGCCGAGAGCAGGACCGCCCGGCTCCGGCAGTCCGCAACGGTCGTCTCGATGACGGTCCTCCTCGGGATCGCCGGGTGGATCGGACGACTCGAGCCGGCGCCGCCGACCGCAGCGGAGCGGTCCGCCGCGGACCGGCTATTCGAAGAGACACTCGCCAACATCTCGAGATTCGAGGACGTGGCGGTGGCGGCGGCCGAGGGCTACGACGTCGTTGCCATGGGCAGGCTGGGAGGCCACGCCGACAACCGCGCGTACAAGGACGATGGGAGGATCCTCGATCCGTCCCGGCCCGAGACGCTGGTCTATCACCCGGGACCGGACGGACCGGTGCTGCTCGGAGCCATGTACCAGACGGATGAGTCGGGAGAGCCGGGCCCGATGGTGGGCGGATCGCTGACCGTGTGGCACGGCCACGACCACGTGTGCTTCGGACTGCTGCCACTGGGACTGGGCTCGCTCGGCTCACCGATGGGGACCTGTCCGCTCGGGACGATCACCGTGGCGTTGACGAACGAGATGATCCACGTGTGGACGGTGGAAGGCGCACCGAGTCGATTCGGAGAACTCGACGAGGAGTGGCTCGAGGAGAACATCGGCTCCTGACCGCGGCCCGGTTCGTATGATCGACTGAGGCAAGACAGGAGATTGCGATGGACATCCCGTGGGCCGCACTCGCTCCGGTCATCGTGCTCGCCCTGGGGTTCGTGGTCTACTGCTGGTTCGACATCTCGCGAAACGACGTGCAGTACCTGCCGAAGTGGGCGTGGGCACTCATCTGCCTGCTCTCGGTGCCGATGGGCGGCATCGTCTACCTCCTCGTCGGCCGCAGTCAGGGAGGATCGGCGTGATCCGCACGAGCGGTCTCGTCAAGCGATACGGCGGCACCGAGGCACTACAGGGGGTCGACCTGACGGTCGGAGCCGGCAGCACCTACGGCCTGGTCGGCCCCAATGGAGCCGGAAAGACGACGCTGCTGGGAATCCTGGCCGGTCTACGTCGCCCGACCGCAGGCTCCATCTCGATCGACGCCGATCGAAGCCAGATCGCCGTGCTGCCCGACACTCCACGGTTCGACCCGTGGCTGACCGGGCGAGAGGTGGTGGAACTCGCCCAGCGGCTGACAACCGGTGGCGGCGACCGAGTCGAGCGGGTCCTGGCCGATGCCGGCCTCACCGATGCGATGGACCGAGCGGTCGGCGGCTACTCACGGGGCATGCTCCAGCGACTCGGGGTGGCGTGCACGATCGTCGGTGAGCCCAGCCTGGTTCTGCTCGACGAGCCGGCCTCCGCTCTCGATCCGCTCGGCCGGCGCGAGGTGCTCGACCTGATCGCTCGCCTCAAGGGCTCCGCAACAATCCTGTTCTCCAGCCACATCCTCGCCGACGTCCAGGAGGTGTGTGACACGGTCGGCATTCTCGACCGCGGCGATCTGGTGTTCCAGGGCTCGGTCGAAACGCTCCTTGTCGGCCGCGCCGTCCCTCGGTATCGGGTGCGGGTCAGGCCACCGTCCGATGCGGTGGCTCGCGCCCTCGAGCAGCACGAGTGGGTCCATGGAGTCGACTCGAGTGGCGCAGACGAACTCCTGGTGACGGTGTCCTCATTGGAGGATGCCGAGTCGAAGCTGGCCGGCGCACTCGCAGCGTCCGGAGCGAGGGTCATCTCGATCGGGCCGGAAGCGGTCACATTGGAGCAGGCCTTTCTGGAGGTCACGAAGTGAGCCTTTGGCGCCTGGAATGGCTGCGCTTGACACGTACCAAGCGGTGGATCGCCCTGCTCGGCGTCTATCTGTTCTTCGGGCTGCTCGGCCCCATCACCGCCAGGTACCTCGGTGAGATCCTCGACGTTGCGGGAGGCGACCTCGAGGGTGCCACGATCGTTCTCCCGCCACCGGTACCTGCCGACGGCATGGCTCAGTACGTGGGCAACGCACTTCAGATCGGAACCCTGGTGGCCGTTGTGGTGGCCGCGGGGGCGTTGGCGTTCGACGCCATCCCCGAGATGGGCATCTTCCTCCGCACCAGGGCGCCGGACGTGCGAACACTCCTCACGCCCAGGTTCGTCGTCACGACGGCTGCCGTGGTCGGATCGTTCGTGATCGGTGGGCTCGCCGCCTGGTACGAAACGTGGGCGCTCATCGGCGGCCTCGACGCCGGCGATGTGTTGGCGGGTCTGGTCCTCGGGTCCCTCTTCCTCGTGTTCGTGGTAGCACTCGTTGCCGCCGTGGCCGGCCGGGCGAGCTCGGTGCTCGGCACGGTGATGATCTCGATCCTCGTGCTGCTCGTCATGCCGATCTTCGGTATCGCCGATGCCATCGGCCGCTGGCTCCCTTCACACCTCGGTGGAGCCCTGGCGGCGATTCCGGCAGGCACACGGTCGTTCGGCGACTACCTACCCGCAACCGCCGTGACTCTGGTCGCAACGGTGGTACTCCTGTTCCTCGGCACCCGTTTCGCCGCCACCCGCGAACTCTGACACCTCCACGGTGAACGCCTCGATCACGGAAGCACTGTCTGAACATCCGCCGGCGTCGGCCTCGGATCAGGCTCGGCTCGCTGCAATGAAGTCGCGGTACCAGGTGTAGCTGGCCTTGGGGATGCGCTCCAAGGTGTCGTGATCGACCCGAATGAGACCGAAGCGCTTCGAGTAGCCGAACCCCCATTCGAAGTTGTCGATCAGGGACCACACGAAGTAGCCCTCCACCGGGACGCCCCGATCGATCGCCTCGGCGACGGCGGCGAAGTGACGTTCGAGGTAGGAGATTCGGTCCTGGTCGTCGACGTAGCCACGCTCGTCGGGTTCATCCGGGTACGCGGCACCGCTTTCGGTGATGTAGATGCGCTCGTAGCCGTAATCGTGCAGGCGCTCGAGCAACGGGACGATGCCCTCCGGTGCCACGATCCAACCCATCTCGGTGTACTCGGTCGGCTCGGCCACGATCTCCGTTCTCTCGGCCTCGGCCACGTCGTCGGACCGAACGATCCGGATCGAGTAGTAATTGAGCCCGATCTGATCGATCGGGGCGGCGATGACGTCGAGATCGCCTTCGAGCACCACAGCCATGTCCCACCCGTAGTCGTCGACAGCAGCTTGCGGGTAACCCCGACCGGAGACGGGATCGAGGAACCAGCGTCCGAACTTCTGGTCTTCGAGATCGGCGGCGAGGTGATCGGCGGGATGGGCGGACGCCGGTTGCATGTGGTCCATGTTGAGGACGATGCCGGCATTGCAGCCGGCGGCCTGGATTCTCGGCACCGCCAGGCCGTGAGCCAGCAGCAGATGATGGGCGGCGTTCAGCCCGTTCTCGACACCGGTGAGACCCGGTGCGTGGAAGCCGGCCATGTATCCGAGGAGGGAGGAACACCACGGCTCGTTGAGCGTCATCCAGTCGTCGACCCGGTCACCCAGCCTGGCGACAGCGAGCTCCGCATAGTCGGCGAACGCCTCGGCGGTGGTGCGGTTCAGCCAACCGCCGTCGTCCTCGAGCGCCTGCGGCAGGTCCCAGTGATAGAGCGTGGGATAGGGAGTGATCCCCGCTTCCAGCAGCCCGTCGACCAGTCGATCGTAGAAGTCGAGACCGGCAGGATTCACATCCCCGGCACCCTCGGGGATGATCCTCGGCCAGGCGATCGAGAACCGGTAGGCGTCGACACCCAACTGCTTCATCAACTCGAAGTCCTCGGGCCACCGGTGGTAGTGGTCGCAGGCGACATCACCGGTCTCGCCCGTCAGGATCTTGCCCGGCGTGTGTGAGAACCGATCCCAGATGGACTCGCCCCGCCCATCCTCATGCACTGCGCCCTCGATCTGATACGACGCCGTCGCAATCCTCCAGAGAACGTCGTC
>CBDTYK010000216.1:0-4009 GCA_965364595.1 uncultured bacterium | reverse complement strand
CGCACGGCGGGCTTCGTTCGAGAGGCGATACCGGTCCCCGAGCGCTGCAATGACGGCGGCGGCGTCGGCTGAACCTCCGCCGAGTCCGGCTCCGAATGGGATCCGCTTCTCGAGGGTGATCTCGACCGGCGAACGACCTGTCACGCCGAGTGAGGCGATGGCCTTCCAGACCAGATTGCTGCCGTCGGTGGGCAGATCGGCGCCTTCGATGTGGAGTGAGTCCTCCTCGGCGTCTCGAAAGCCGAGCTGATCGGCCCAGTCGATCGTCTGGACGAGCGAGTCGAGTGGGTGATAGCCATCGGATCTGGGGCGGCCGACACGCAGCGACAGATTGATCTTGGCAGGAGCCGACCAGAGCTCATCCACGGTCTGCCTCCAACGCTGCTTCGGCCAATCGGAGGAAGTCCGTCGGGTCGAGATCCTCCGGTCGTACGGTCGGCTCGAGCCCGGCTCGCTCGGCGACGGCGACCGGATCGGAGAAGATCCCGGCCAGCGATTTGCGGAGCATCTTCCGTCGCTGGTTGAAGGCGCTTGCCGCGATGTCGATCGCCTGAGGCGTCAGTCGATGGGCCGGTCTCCGGTCGATGACCACCACCGCCGAACCGACCCTCGGAGGTGGCACGAATACTTGAGGAGGCACGCGCGCTGCGATGCGACCGACGCCGTGGAGACTCATGACGACCGACGGAAGCCCATAGGTCTTGCTGCCAGGCATGGCGACCAGCCGCTCTGCAACCTCCAGTTGGACCATCACGACGAAGCGACGGATCTGCGGGACGGCCCTGAGCGCGTCGAGCACGATCGACGTGCCGACGTTGTACGGCAGATTCGACACGAACGTCCACTCCCCCGGGCCGAGCACATCGGCCAGGTCGAGAGCTGCGGCATCTGCGAAGACGAGCGTTGCACCGGTGACCTCTTCGAGGATGGGCCGGAGGGACTCGTCGACCTCGATCGCCGTCACGGCTGCACCGGTCTGTTCGAGTGCTGCGGTCAGGGTGCCCGTGCCGGGCCCGACTTCGACGACCCTGTCTCCCGGTCCCACCTCTGCAAGCCCGGCGATCTTGCGCGTGATGTTGGGGTCGGCAAGGAAGTGCTGGCCGAGCTGCTTGTCCGGAGAGAGGCCGTGTCGCTTCAACAGCGCCTTCACCTCCGAGCGGGACTGCACACCTCCCGGCGTCACGTCGGTGCCCCGAAGACACGACCTGCCCGAGTGGTCGTCAATTCGGCCACGGTTGCGATGTCGAGGCCCCACACCGACGCCAGGGCGCCTCCGACGAGCGCCACACGTGCAGGCTCGTTCTGCTCATCTCGATACGGAGGCGGGCTGAGATACGGCGTGTCGGTCTCCACGAGACACCGTGCCGGGTCGGCGTGGGTGGCGCCGATGCGTATGGTCTCCCCGGTCTCGAACGCAACCGGGCCGGCGAACGAGAAGGTCACGTCGAGGTCTGCGAAGCGTTTCGTCCAACGACTCCCACCGGTCCAGCAGTGCAACACCGCCCGCTCACCGAGCCCGGCCTCACCGAGCATCTCGTACACATCAGAGAAGGCGTCTCGACAATGGACCACAATCGGAAGGCCGTGGTCTTTGGCGAGTTCGATGTGGTCCGCGAACGAGGCCCGCTGGTCTTGCTTGGGAGCGAGGTTGCGGTAGTAGTCGAGGCCGGTCTCGCCGACTGCTGCCGCATCTGCCATCAGGTCGATCAGCCCGGCTTGCTGAGTCGGCCAGTGCTCGGCGTCGTGGGGGTGCAGCCCGACGGTCGGCTTCAATCGAGTTGGGTGTTCGGCGGCCAGTTCGATCGCCGCACGCGAGGACTCGAGGTCGACGCCGGGCACCACCATCCAGGCCACATCTGTGGCACGGTTCATGAGCTCGACCGGATCCCTTCCATCGAGCTGGAGATGACAATGCGTATCGACCCACATCCCCGCCACGGTAGGCGTTTCCGGAAGGCGGTCTCACACCGAACGGGGTCAGGGAAGCGCAGGTCGACCCGGGTCGAGGGCCTAGCCGAGACTCATTACTCAAGACCCATCACTCACGACGGTGAGCGAAGCGAACCTACTTGGACAGTTGCGCCTTGCAGGTCGAGCAGAGACCTTTGCCGTGGAACGAGACGACCGAATCGGTCGAGCCGCAGAAGATGCACGTGTTCTCGAGTTTCTGGAGAACGATGGAAGACCCCTCGATCGAGATCGTCAGCTGGTCTCCCTCACGGATGTTGAACAGCCGGCGGGTTTCGGCAGGAATCACGATCCGACCCAGATCGTCGATCTTGCGAGCGATCCCTGATTCCATGCGTGCTGCTCCCTGAGGCCGGTGGCGGTCACCATACCGATCCGCCAGGGACGGTGTCGCCGATGTCGGGGCTGGATTCAGATCAGCGCGTCGTAGATCGGCTTCTTCGCAAAGCTGGTCTCCTTGGCCACCTGTCGGGCGGCCTCCGACTTGGACGCTCCGGCCTCCACGAGGAGACGCGCCCGCTCGATCGCTTGGTCGAGTGAGACGTCGTCTGTGGTCCGGGCTCCTTCGATGACGACGGTGAACTCACCCCTCGGTTGTGTGGCCGTCCAGTGTTCGATGGCTTCGTCGAGCGTGCCCCGGAAGACCTCCTCGTACTGCTTGGTCAGTTCGCGGCAGACGCACACCTGTCGATCTCCGCCGGCCTCCTCGGCGATCAACGAGAGGTCGTCGGTCACCCGCCGAGGGGAACAGAAGAGCACCACGGGGCGTGTTTCGGCGGCGACCTCGGACGCCCGGATCCGGCGTTCCTCGCCGCGTCTCGGAAGGAAGCCTTCGAACACGAAGCGGTCCCCTCCGAAACCCGAGAGCGCGAGCGCAGCGGTCACCGCGCTCGGACCGGGAACGACCGTGACCGTGGCCCCCACCTCGATGGCAGCGGCGACGGCCGACACTCCAGGGTCGGCGACGGCCGGCGTTCCCGCGTCGGTCACGAGTGCGACGTCCTGGCCCTCGGTGAGCCGTTCGCCGACTTCGGTGGCTCGATACGCCTCGTTCCCGACGAAGTAGCTCCGGACCGGGCGATCGGAGTCGACGAATCGCAGGAGCGTTGCGGTGCGGCGTGTGTCCTCGGCGTAGACGACGTCGACCGATCGAAGCACTTCGGCGAGCCGCTCGGAGACGTCGCCCAGGTTGCCGATTGGGGTTGCGCAGAGGTACAGGGTGGACATCAGCCACCTCCTTCGGTCTCGAAGCTAACCGGACCACAGAATCCTGTGAGACCGATGCTCACCCTCGCAGGCGAGCCCGCGAACCAACTCGACGACATGCTCGGCTCCGGGAAATCGGACGATCCGACCGGGGCGGAGCAACCGACCGCCGGCTCCGGATCGCGAGTCGTCCACACCGAACGCCCAGATCGGATTCCGCAGTGTGAGTCCGTGCACCGAACTGCCGGGGATCACGAGCGCCTCGATGCCCAACGACACGCCATGGACGCCCAGCAACGCGTCGAGAAAGGATTCGGCAGCTACCGCCCGGTAGCGCCGGCCACAGACGTCGACGTCGGTGTCACGCATCCGCGCAACCTATCGGTCGATACGCGGGCACACCAGAGGGCCGTCAGCCGCCGATCAGAAGGGTGCCGGCGGCAGGGTCACTCGTAGCGACGAAGGTGACAGCGATGCCGTCACGGGCAACCGCTGCGAAGTCGTCTCCGGAGAAGGCAGTGAACCCGGCGATCTGCGACCGGCCACCGACGGCCATCGCCGTCTGGATGTAGGCGATCAATGCCGCCTCCATCTCTTCGGCGTCCAGCTCGGAGTCCCCTCGATAGTTCAAGACCATGGCGGACTCGGTGCCGTCGAAGAAGTAGGAGTATCGGTCTCCGCCCCAACCGTCGGAGGCCGTTCGCGATGCGTCGTCGCCGAGGATCTGGTCGAACATCGTGTCGAACCCGAGCTGGCCCCACACGCTGTCGTAGACCAGCTCGTACCCGTCGAGGGTCTGAACCGGAGCGGCCACGTCCACCGGGAGATCCCGGCC
>CBDTYK010000215.1:0-4012 GCA_965364595.1 uncultured bacterium | reverse complement strand
CGGCTCGGGACCTGGCGGTTCCTGCGGATCTACGTCACCGACTACCTCCGCAACCGTCGAGCGGGAATGGATCACGATCACGCCTACCTCGGGATCCGTCTGGAGAAAGAGGCGAGAGTCGCCGTCGCCAAACACCTGGCCGCGGGCTGACACATGTCCCCCAGCTTGCTGGGGGAAGGTCCCTGCGAACCGCCCCAACGTCGTGACGAGCCAATGGTGACCCCGAGAAAGCGCCTGTCTCGACGGGCGGTTCGGAGGTAGGGGGTCACCTCCAACGCTCCGCTCCGACGCGTCTGAAGACTCGCGGGAGTTGGCCCCTTACCTCCCCGGCTCGTTCCTCACCGGGCAGGGACCTTTCCCCACTGCGTGGGGAACATCAGCGTGGGGACATCAGACGACCTCGACTCCGGCGTAGTCGGATTCGGGGTCTGGCCAGTCGACGCCGAGGGATTCGAGGGTCTGGACGATCGTCGACGAGATCACCAGGTCGCGATACCACTTGCGGTCGGCCGGGACGACGTACCAGGGGGCATCGGGAGTCGACGTCTCGTTGATCATGGTCTCGAACGCTTGCTGGTAGTCGTCCCATCGGTTGCGTTCGTCGAGGTCTCCGAGCGAGAACTTCCAGTGCTTGTCGGGGTTCTCCAGGCGGGCCTCGAGGCGCTCCTTCTGTTCCTCCTTCGAGATGTGGAGGAAGAATTTGAGGATCGTCGTGCCCTCGTCCACCAGCATCTGCTCGAAGTTGCGGATGTGGTCGTACCGCTTCGACCAGCGTGCTTCGGGAACCAGGTCGTGCACGCGTACGACCAGCACGTCTTCGTAGTGAGAACGGTTGAAGATGGTGATCCGCCCGTCTCCGGGAACGTGCTTGTGGACCCTCCACAAGTAGTCGTGTGCGAGCTCTTCAGGCGTCGGCTTCTTGAACGAGGCGACATCGACACCTTGAGGATTGACGCCTTCGAACACTCTCCTGATCGTGCCGTCCTTGCCGCCGGTGTCGGTCGCCTGGAGCACGATGAGCAGGCGATGCTTCCCCTGGGCGTAGAGCTGCTCCTGCAGCAGTTCGAGTCGGGCGTTGAGTTCCTTGTGGGCCTTCTTGCCGGCTTTCTTGCCGTCGTCGAAGAGTGCCGTGTCTCGTGGGTCGAACGAACCCAAGTCGATGGTCGGAGTGGCTCGATAAACGGAGGTGTCGAGTGTCATGACACCCAAACCTAGGCGGGTGTCCGGCTTCAGGTCGTCACTCGGACGGAGCGACGACGCCCCGACGCTTCCACAGGTTCGCAGCTCCAGCGGCACGCCGTTCAAGGCTCAGGTCGGTCTGGGGCAGTTCGATCTGCTCGACTGGCTCGAAGATCTGCTCAACGGCGTCGGGGATCTCCTCGGGGATCTCCTCGGGGCTCTGGTCCGGGCTCTGGTCGGGGGTCAGCCACTCGTCGCCGTCGTCAGTCTCGTCGGCCACCGGTCCGGTGAAGGGGCTCGCTGCTACCTCAGGGGTGCCGTCCACCCGGTCACGAGCCATTTCGAGGATCCTGACCGATTCGTAGCGCTCAACCAGCTTGGCCGCAGCAGCGACCTCGGACCGGAGGGCCGCCAATTCCTTCTTCCAATTCAACGCTTCCGCAGCGAAGGCTGCGACCTGTTTCGGGTCGTAGCCGTTCGACACACGGGCGAACGGGGACTTCTGTTGCTCTGCCACGGACGTGTCTTCGGCACGTTTCGACCCTTTCTGAAGCACTAGACCTGGGCCATTGGGTCAGATAGACACCGCAGTGTGTTCGCTCGGCTCGATGGACAGATGCTCAAGGTGACGGGGCTGCTGGTTGCAGCGGTTGTGGTCGGCGTCCTCGTCGGCAAGCCGCAGCCGTCCCGCACCACACCATCGACCGTCTCTCCGCCGCCGAGCGTCACCGAGAGATCCGCCGACCTGATCGTGGTGCACGTCTCCGGTCAGGTGGTGTCGCCCGGTCTGGTCGAGGTGGCGTTCGATGCCCGGGTGGCCGATGTGATCGCAGCGGCAGGGGGTGTGACGCATCGCGCGAATCTCCTGGAGGTGAATCTCGCAGAACCGGTCGTAGACGGCCAGCAGCTCGTCGTTCCCGCCGAAGGCTCGCAGAACGGAGGGAACGCTTCGGTCACCGGCACCGATTCGCGGGTCAGGATCAATGATGCCGACGCCGCTTCGCTCGAGACCCTGCCCGGTGTCGGACCCGTACTCGCAGCGGCGATCGTCGATCACAGAGCTGAATACGGTTCGTTTCGCAGCGTGGAGGACCTGCTCGACGTCCCCGGAATCGGTGAGCAGAAGCTGGCATCGCTCCGGGATCGAATCATCGTTCCGTGACCGTCCGATGGCCGCCGCAGGTCGACCGCCCGCTTCTTGCTGGTGCCGCTGCGGTGTGGGGCGGTGTCATCGTGGCTGGAACGCCAGTGATCGCCCTGGCCGTGGTGACCATCGCCACAGCGATCGCCGTGCATGTAGCCCGACCCGTCGTGTGGGTCGTCGTTGCAGCGATCGTCCTCGGAATCGGCTCGGGACTGCTCGTCGGCGAGCGACGAACGGCGCTCCAAGACACCCCCGTGGAGGCTGGTCGGGTGGAGGCCGTGGTCGAGGCGAGGACCGATGTCGTCGAGGGCGAATACGCAGCTGCGATCGTCGCGACGGCGATCGACGTTTCGGTGGGAGAACTCCCTCGGGCTCCGCTGCTCCTGTCAGCCTGGAATCGGCCGTCGACTGTGGTCGGTGAGCGTTTCCGAGTGTCGGGTCTCTTCACTCCCGGTGCCACCCGGATTCGAAGGTCGGTCGTCGCCGGGCGAATCACGGTATCGGGCTCAGAGCCGGTCGATCACAGACCAGCTCTTCATCTTCGAGTGGCGAACCTGCTGCGAGACCGGGTGACCGCCGTGATACAGCCCGACTGGTCGGAGTCGAGGGCGCTGCTGGTCGGCTTCCTGATCGGAGAGACCAACGACCTCTCCGACACCTCGGTCGACCTGATGAGGAGAGCCGGTTTGACGCACTTCGTGGCTGTCTCCGGGAGCAACGTGGCGCTGTTCCTGTTGCTCTGGTGGCTGCTGCTCGGTCCTCTCGGGCTGACGGGCTGGCTGCGCACATGTGCTGGGCTGGCGGGCCTGGTGGTCTTCGCAGCCATGACGCGATGGGAGCCATCGGTGATTCGCGCCTCCCTTGCAGCGGGAGTGCTGTTGGTTGGCCGCTCGATGGGTCTCCCGTTGTCCTCCTGGGCAACACTGGCGTTGGCCGTGGGAGGCGCCCTGACAATCGCCGGGGAGCTCGCGAGCGATGTCGGGTTTCAGCTGTCGGTACTGGCCGCCATGGGCGTGCTTGCAGGATCCGAACTGTGGCAGTTCCGGCCCTCGTTCGCTTCGACCGCGCTCAGTGCATCTGTGTCCGCTCAGGCACTGGTCAGCCCGCTGCTGCTCGCCGTCTTCGGCACCGTCCCGGTGCTGTCGCCCATCGCCAACGTCATCGCGGGGCCACTGGTCGTCGCTGCGACCTCGATCGCCGGGATCGGCGTGGTGCTCGGATCTGGGACGCTGATCGGCGTCGCATCCTGGTTCTCGGGTTCGGTACTCGGAGTGGCGGAGGTCGCAGCACCATGGCCGCAGAGCGACTGGCTCCTCTGGCTGTCCCTGGTGGGCGGTGTCGTGATGCTCACTCGATTCGCCCCGAGGCTGCTCGTTCCACTGTCAGCGCTGGTCGTGGCCGTCGTGGTCTGGCCGGTGAACCAGCAGCCCGACGATCTGCCGGCAGTCGTGTTCCTCGATGTGGGGCAGGGGGACGCAACCCTGTTCATCGACCACGATCTCACCGTGTTGATCGACGGCGGGCCGGATCCGGTCGTGTTGACCCGGAAGCTCGAGCGCTACGGCATCGATCGGATCGATGTGGTGATCGTCTCGCACGTCCACGCCGATCACATCACCGGACTCGAAGCGGTCGTCGGCAGGGTTCCCGTGGGTCTGGTCGTCGCGGACTTCGAGAACCATGCGACGC
>CBDTYK010000214.1:0-4014 GCA_965364595.1 uncultured bacterium | reverse complement strand
TCGGGCGTCTTGGCCGTCGGTTTGAGGTGTGGGAGACCGAGCCGCCGGTAGATGGGATGTTCCTGGGCACGCTCGAGGCGTATCTCGAGGTCCGAGCGTCGATCGGGCGCCTCATCGAGCAGGAGCTCGGCGACGGAAACTCCGACCGCTTCCGCCAGTTTGGTGATCTGTCCGAGTTTGACGTCGCGTTTGCCGTTCTCCACCAGCGACAGGTAGGGAGCGGGTCGTCCGATGACCTGTCCGAGGTCGTCGAGTGTCATGTTCTTGGTGCGTCGGAAGTGCCGCAGGCGGCGGCCGAACACCAGCGGGTCGAGCGTCATGAGAGATGCACCATTGCTTGCGTAGTGCGAAAGATAGTCCGTTCTTTCGGAGCAAAGTCTCAAAAAGTGCCCACCAAGCAAGAAACATCGACGGAATGAAGACCACAACTGCAGAGATCGAATTGACCGCCCCCAACCTCGACCCAGAGATCCTCTCCGATGAGGCGCTGGCGTTCGTCGCACAGCTCGTTCGGGAGTTCCGAGGGGTACGCCTCGGGCTGCTGGCGGCTCGGGCCGAACGGCAGAAGGCGCTCGACGCCGGGGCCTCGCTCGACTTCGAGCCGTCCACCGCGTCGATCCGGGAAGCCGACTGGAGCGTCGTGCCCCCGGCGCACGACCTGACCGACCGTCGGGTCGAGATCACCGGGCCCGTCGACGCAAAGATGGTCATCAACGCCCTCAACTCCGGCGCAAACGTGTTCATGGCCGACTTCGAGGACGCCTGCACGCCCACCTGGGAGAACGTCGTCACCGGCCAGCGGAACCTCCTCGAGGCGCAGCGCCGGACATTGACGCTCGAAACCGACGCCAAGCGGTACGAACTCGGCGACGACCTCGCAACGCTGATGGTGCGGCCCCGGGGCTGGCATCTCGTCGAGAAGCACGCCCTCGTCGACGGCGAGCCGGTGCCGGCCTCTCTCTTCGACTTCGGCCTCTATCTGTTCCACGGTGGGCGAGTGGCGATCGAACGCGGGTCCGGTCCCTACTTCTACCTGCCCAAGCTGGAGCACCATCACGAGGCGAGATTGTGGAACGACGTGTTCATCAAGGCTCAGGAGCTCCTCGGCCTGCCGATCGGCACGATCAGAGCGACCGTGCTCGTCGAGACGATCACCGCGGCGTTCCAGATGGACGAGATCCTGTACGAGCTCAAGGAGCACTCGGCCGGCCTCAACGCCGGCCGCTGGGATTACATCTTCTCGGTGATCAAGAAGTTCCGCAATCGGCCCGAGTTCGTCCTCCCGGACCGTTCGGCGGTGACGATGACCACGCCGTTCATGCACGCCTACACCGAGCTCCAGATCGCAACGTGTCACCGTCGCGGGGCCCACGCCTTGGGCGGCATGGCGGCCTTCATCCCCAATCGCTCCGATCCCGAGATCACCGAGGCGGCGTTCACGAAGGTCGGTGAGGACAAGCGCCGAGAGGCGGAGGCGGGCTGTGACGGCACCTGGGTCGCCCACCCCGGTCTGGTCGCGGTGGCACGCGCCGAGTTCGACGAGGTGCTGGGCGATCGACCGAACCAACTCGACAACCGACGTGAGGTCTCGATCTCGCCCGAGGACCTCCTGAACGTCGACATCCCCGACGGTGCGGTCACCGAGGCAGGTCTCCGGACCAACATCAACGTCGGCATCCGGTATCTCGACTCGTGGCTCGCCGGGACGGGTGCGGCCGGGATCGACAACCTCATGGAGGACGTCGCCACCGCAGAGATCTCGCGCAGCCAGATCTGGCAGTGGGTCAACCACGGCGTCGTGACCTCCGAACTCGGCGAGATCACCGCAGACCTGGTACGCAGGCTCACCGAGGAGGAAGTCGCCGGCCTGGACGTCAGCCGCGAAGCGGTAGACGTGTTCCTGGACGTCGCGCTGAATCCCGACTTCACAGAGTTCTTGACACTGGTCGCCTACGACCACATCGACTGAAGCATCCCGATAGGAGAAACACCATGAAGCAGAGCACATTCGCACAGCAAGTCGCCGAGCTGGAGCACGATTGGGCGAACAACCCACGCTGGCAGGGCATCACCCGCCCCTACACCGCCGAAGAAGTCGTGCGGCTGAGAGGCAGCCTGCGCGAGTCCCACACGCTCGCCAAGACCATGGCGGAACGGCTCTGGGAGCTGATGACCAGCCGTGACTACATCAACGCACTTGGTGCGATGTCCGGTGGTCAGGCTGTCCAGATGATCAAGGCAGGGCTCGAGGCCATCTATCTGTCCGGCTGGCAGGTCGCCGGGGACGCCAACCTGTCAGGGCAGGTGTATCCGGACCAGTCGCTCTATCCGGCGAACTCGGCACCCGCTCTGGTGGAGCGGATCAACAACGCCTTCCGTCGGGCGGATCAGATCGCCTGGTCGGAGGGTGACACCGACGCCAGGAGCTTTGCCCCGATCGTCGCCGACGGTGAAGCCGGGTTCGGCGGGGCGCTCAACGTGTTCGAGCTGACCAAGAGCTTCATCGAAGCGGGAGCAGCCGGGGTCCACTTCGAGGATCAGATGGCATCGGAGAAGAAGTGTGGTCACATGGGCGGCAAGGTGCTCGTTCCCACGAGTCAGCACATCCGCACGCTCACCGCTGCGCGACTCGCGGCCGACGTGCTCGGTGTTCCGACGATCGTCGTTGCACGAACCGATGCAAACGCCGCCAACCTGCTGACCTCGGACATCGATCCACGCGATCAGCGCTTCTGCACGGGGGAGCGAACCGACGAGGGCTTCTACCGGGTCAACCCCGGGCTCGACCAGGCCATCGCACGAGGGCTCGCGTACGCCCCGTATGCCGATCTCATCTGGTGCGAGACCTCGAAGCCCGACCTCGACGAGGCCAAGCGGTTCGCCGACGCCATCCATGCGGAGTTCCCAGGCAAGATGCTGGCATACAACTGCTCGCCGTCGTTCAACTGGAAACAGCATCTCGACGACGACACGATCGCCAAGTTCCAGCGGGAGCTGGGGACGATGGGCCACAAGTTCCAGTTCATCACGCTGGCCGGATTCCACGCCCTCAACGCCTCGATGTTCGAACTGGCGAGCGGATATCACGACGAGGGCATGACGGCGTATGTCAGACTGCAGCAGCGTGAGTTCGCCATGGAAGACGACGGCTACACGGCGACCCGGCATCAGCGCGAGGTCGGAGCCGGTTACTTCGACGAGGTCTCGAACGTGATCTCGGGAGGTAACGCTTCGACGCTGGCGTTGGTCGGAAGCACAGAGGAAGAGCAGTTCTGAGGAGACGGCAATGGCCATCGTCCATGTGATCGGCACCGGAACCATCGGTGAACCCCTGATCGGCACGCTCGCCGATCACCGGGACGACTTCGGGATCGACGAGGTGACGTTCCACAAGCGGACGCCGCTCGCGACCGAACGGGCGAAGGTCAACGACCTGGTTCGTCGAGGTGCGGTCCTGGCGGTCGATGACGACCGCCGGACCGCCTTCGAGGAACTCGGGCATGCCCCCAAGTACGGACCGATCGAGGCGATCGAGCGAGCGACGGTCGTCATCGACTGCACCCCGGTCGGCAACCAGATGAAGACCGACTTCTACGAGTCGGCGGATGGCCCGCTCGGCTTCATGGCGCAGGGATCCGAATACGGGTTCGGGAAGATGTATGCGCGGGGGATCAACGACTCGGCCGTGACGGTCGACGACCGGTTCCTGCACATCGTGTCGTGCAACACCCACAACATCGCCGCGTTGATCAAGACGCTGGCGATGGACCCGGACGGCTCCTCACATCTCGAGGACGGTCGGTTCTTGTGCATCCGGCGGGCCAACGACATCAGTCAGAGTTCCGGCTTCGTGGCGAGCCCGACCGTCGAGCCCCACAAGAACGAACGGTTCGGAACCCACCATGCCCGAGACGCTCACGGCCTCTTCGAGACGATGGGCTACGACCTCAACGTGTTCTCGTCGGCGTTGAAGCTCAACACCCAATACATGCACTCGATCCACTTCTCCCTGAC
>CBDTYK010000213.1:0-4026 GCA_965364595.1 uncultured bacterium | reverse complement strand
TCGATGCCCTTGGAGGCGAACTGCATCGAGACGTTCTTCTGGGCGTCCGCGAGCACGTGGACGACGAAACCGTTCCCCGCTTTGAACGCCTCGACCGTCGAGGTGTCCTTGCCGATGCTCACCAGGACCATCGGGGGGTCGAGCGACACTGACGTGAACGAGTTGGCAGTGAGGCCTGCCCGTTCACCGTCGGCGTCGATGGTCGTGACCACCGTCACGCCGGTCATGAACTGTCCGGCGGCATTCCGGAACTCGATGGGATCGATCTCGGACACGGGCAGGCTCCTCGGAGGTCGGGTGCCCGGTCAGCGTACCGTCGATCCGTCGACCGGACTTGCCCAGGCCCGAGTGACCGCCGAGACTGCCTGAGTGTCCACGAACCCGGCGACGATCCGACCCCTCACCCAGCGCCTCGGCGACAGCGCCTGGACGTGGATTGCCCTAGCCGCACTCGGCTTCGGTGGCAGCTTCCCGCTCTCGAAGGCCTTGCTCGACTCGGGCGTGGGTGTCTGGCAGTTCTTCGCACCGAGATACGTGGTAGCTGCAATCGTGATCGTGGCCTTCATCACTCGCGGCAGCAAGGTCGCCCCGCTCGCTCGCAACCGCGGCGTGACACTCGGCCTGATCAGCGTTGCGGTGCCGACGGTGTTCCTCACCTTCGCAACCGACCTGCTCCCTGCGTCCGTCGCAGGGATCCTGGCGGCGTTCATACCGGTGACGACCATCGCGTTCGCCCACTCGATCGTCCCCGGCGAGCGCTTCGTCGTGCGAAGGCTCCCCGGTCTGGTCATCGCCGTCGTCGGCGCCGCCATCCTGGTGACCGGTTCGCGAAGTGCGGACGGCATGGCGCTCTCCGTGCTCGGGATCGTGCTGGGAGTCGCCGGTGTCGCATCGGCGGGACTGGGAGGAGCATTGAACCGACGGTTCGCGATGGAGACCCCGGCAATCGAGCTCGCCGCCCCCCAGTTCATCGCAGCTGCGGTCGCATTGGTCGTGGTTGCGGCGCCGGTCGGGGGCCTCGACCTGGGCGGCCTCGGTGCAACCCAGTGGCTGGGCCTCGGGGTCATGGCCGTCGCCTCGACCGCAGTTCCTTTCTACTCGATCCTCAAGGCGGCGGAGATCGCAACGGCCGCCACGGTCGCGAACATCGGATACCTGGTTCCGATCGTCGCAGCGATCGGATCGATCGTCTTCCTCGGCGATCCCGTCACCACCGGATTCGCCACCGGGGCGCTGATGATCGTGATCGGCGTGTGGCTGTCCGATCGTCTGGCGAGGTCGGCTTCCCGGCCGGCAACGGTCATCTGACGTTCGCCCCGGTCGAGATTCCGTGTGCGGACAGTTCGTCCACACCGGTACCCTCGCGGGATGTCAGAACCCCGCAACATCCTCGTCGCCGTCGCATGGCCGTATGCGTCCGGCCCGCGTCATCTCGGGCATCTCGGAGGGGCCTATCTCCCTGCCGACATCTTCGCCCGCTTCCACCGACTGGCCGGGGACAACGTGCTGATGGTGTCGGGCTCCGACGTTCATGGAACGCCGATCACGGTGCGAGCGGAACAAGAGGGTGTCGAACCGCAGGTGATCGTCGACCGCTACCACGGCGAGTTCCTCGAAGCCTGGGAGAAGGTCGGGATCGCCTGGGACCTCTACACGTCGACTGGCACCACCAACCATCACGAAGTCACCCAGGACGTGTTCTCCCGCCTCGCCGAGGGCGGTTACATCGAGGCGAGGTCGAGCGATCAGCTGTACGACCCGGAGGCCGAGCGGTTCCTCCCCGATCGGTACGTCGAGGGGACCTGCCCGCATTGCGACTACGACGCCGCCAGAGGCGACCAGTGCGACAACTGCGGACGCCAGCTCGACCCGGTCGACCTGATCGACCCCCGCAGCCGGCTCACCGGCGCAACGCCCGAGATGCGCCCGACCGAGCACTACTTCCTGTTGCTCTCGAAGTTCCAGGACCGCCTCCTCGACTGGTTGAAGAGCCGCGAGGGCTGGCGCAAGCACGTGCAGAACATGGCGATCGGCTTCACCGAAGGCGGTCTGCAGGACCGGGCGATCACCCGCGACCTCGACTGGGGCGTCGCCATCCCGAGCCCGTACGACACGATCGGAGACGGCAAGCGGATCTATGTGTGGTTCGACGCCGTCATCGGCTACCTCAGCGCTTCGGTCGAATGGGCGAAGAACTCCGGCGATCCTGACGCATGGAAGGCATGGTGGGAGGACCCCGACGCCGAGAGCTATTACTTCATCGGGAAGGACAACGTCGTCTTCCACGCCGTGATCTGGCCGTGCCAGCTGATGGGATACGGCGGGCTCAACCTGCCAACCGACGTGCCTGCGAACCAGTACATCACGTTCAAGGGCGACAAGGCTTCCGCCTCTCGCGGCGTCGGCAGGTCGATCGGCTGGTACGCCGACCGGCTGGAGCCCGACGCTCTGCGTTATGCGATCGCAGCGATCCTTCCCGAGCAGAACGACACCGATCTGTCAGATGAACAGATGATCGCCCGGATCAACGAGGAACTCGTGGCCACGTGGGGAAACCTGGTCAACCGGGTGCTCTCGATCACGGCCAAGAACTTCGACTCGACCGTGCCGGAGCCCGCTGCACTCGCCGACGCCGACCGGAAGGTGCTCACCGACACCGACCACACGCTCGCCGAAGTTGCGGATGCGATCGGGAAGGTGGAACTGCGTGCCGGTCTTCGCCGTGCGATGGACGGCGCCCAGTCGGTCAACGCCTACCTGAACGCCGAAGAGCCCTGGAAACTGCTCAAGACCGATCGCGAGCGCGGCGCAACCGTGTTGTGGACCGCGCTCCAGGCGATCTCCGGGCTGCGAGTCGCCCTGACCCCGTATCTGCCGTTCACGTCTGACCGCCTCGGTGAGATCCTCGGGCTCGACACCGTGTCGACGTGGGAGCGGCCCGAGCTGCCCGGCGGTAGCGGGCTGGGCGAAGTGCGTCCCCTGTTCACGAAGCTGGAAGCGGACGCCCTGGACGAATGATCCCCGACCACGACGGTGAAGTCCCCGAGGCGGAAGAGGCCCTCCACGAAGACGTGACACGCGTCGGCGAGTCGGTGCCGGAGGATCCGCTTTGGTCGGCCTGGGCCGACGAGGTCGAGCCGACGCCAGAGCCGGCTCCGGAGATCGAGGTGGGCGCCTCGCTGCCAGTCACCTTCGATCGACAGATGCTCTCGTCATCGGTGAGATGGGTGTGGTTCGTGGGCTATCTGATCCCATCCCTGGTGGCGACCCTGATCGTTCTCCAGCTCGACATCTTCGTGTTCCCGACCAGAACAGGACTCGCCACTTCGCTGACCATCGTCGCGTTGCTCGCCTTCAGCGTGTGGCGAACGGTTACGCGGTATCGACACTGGTCCTGGGAGCTCGATGAGACGGAGCTCGTCATCGACCGCGGCGTGGTGTTCAAACTCACCAGAATCATCCCGAGGGTGAGGATCCAGCACGTCGACCTGTCGAGCGGGCCGATCGATCGGCTGTTCAACCTCCGCCAGCTCTCGATCTACACCGCTGGGACGAGAGAGGCCGACGCATCGATCCCCGGTCTGACCGCCGAACGGGCCGAGGAATTGAGGCAGGCCCTGATCGCTCGCAGGACACCGAGTTGACCGACCTGAGCGAGCCGCGCCGCACGAGCGGGTGGACGCCGGTTCTCACTGCGCTCGATCTCCTCAGACAGTTCATTCTGCCGCTGGTCGTCGTGATCGCCTTCAACGCCGGCGACATCATGCAATCGGCGATCAGTGCCGGTGGTCTCATCGTCGTCTTCACCGGATCGCGGCTCGTGTCATGGCTCCGCCAGCGATGGTGGGTCGAAGACGACCGGCTGCGGGTGCGCTCCGGACTCCTCCAGATCGACGATCGGACCATTCCGGTCGATCGGATCCAGCGCATCGACCGCAACCAGACACTGGCCTCTCGCTTTCTCGGCCTGTACGAACTGAAGGCGGAGACTGCCGGTGGATCGGGATCGGAGCTCTCGCTGCGCTA
>CBDTYK010000212.1:0-4044 GCA_965364595.1 uncultured bacterium | reverse complement strand
TCCCCCAGTTGACGCCACGAGAGGGACTGTCGGTTTCGTTCGTGGCGGCAGTAGAGACCCTCAGGACTCAGTTCGCGTCTGCCGTGTTGCTCGGGATCGGGATGGCGATCCTGTTGCTCCTCGGCGTCGACCGCCGACACTCCGACAATGCTGCTGGAGCGGCGACCATTTGACGCTCCGCCGATCGCCGTGCTCACCCTCCACGCAGATACACAGAACCCCACCGATCCGGTGGGGTTCTGTGGAGTCGATGCGGCTGGCGATCAGTCGTCGCTGCTGTCATCGTCGTCGGAGCTTCCCTGCCCACTGTTGTCGTCGTCGCTGTCCTCTGCGCGGTCCTCGGCGTTCCCGCGACCGCTGTTGTCGTCGGAGTCGTCGTTGCGATCATCGGATGAGTCGGAAGCACTGTCGTCAGTGCGATCGTCCATCGAGTCGTCGCTGCCGTGATCATCATCGTCAGAAGTGTCGATGCCGTTGGTCACTTCCGTTCGACTTCCGTCGGCGGTGCGGGTGCGGACCCGGACACGCACTTGGCCGTCCTCCAACTCGGCGTTGAACTGAACCCGGTCGCCTCCCTTGCGGAAGTCCATCTCGACCTCGCGTCCGATCTGCACTTCGATCTCATGGCTCCACCCGTCGGCGGCGTCCACTGCCGTGATGGTCAACAGAGATCCGTCGTTCGTGATCGTGACGGATCCCGCAGCACCCGCTTCGTAGGTGACGGGACCGGTCGCTGCCGATGCGGCGACGGTCGCTGCAGTCGTCGAAGTGGTGGACTGAGTCGTCGTGGCCTGCGTCGTGCTGGTCACGGTGACGACCCGCTCCCGCGCCCGAATCCGGATCTCGCCGTCTTCGAGCTCTGCGTTGAACTGGATCCGGCGCGTACCGCTCCGGAAGTCGACCTCGACCTCACGGCCGGAGGCGACCTCGATCTCGATCAGCCAGCCCTCGTTCTGTTGGACGGACACGACCTCGAGTTGTGTGCCGTCGTTGGTGAGCGTCACGGTGCCGGCATCGCCGACCTCGTAGGTGGTCTCCACTCCGGCGGTCGCCTGTTCGCTCGCCGTGGTTTCGGAGCCCGCGGTGGTGTCGAGGACGAGGGCGTTCGCCGTCCCGAGTGCCATCAGTCCGGCGAGGAGCCCCGCCGTCAGTACTGCCAGTCGCTTTCTCATGTTCGAACCTCCATCTGTTCGTGCGGTACAACGACACGATCACCGATGGCAGGTTTCGACGTCCTCCGCGACGGGTTAGGGAAACCTCTGGATGCTCAAAGCGGGGCGGCGGGCAGCTCGAGGCGGACCGTGGTCCCCCCCGATGGTCCGGCCGTCCACTCTGCGCTCCCGCCGATGTCCTCTGCGAGTGCTCTGACGATGTCGACTCCCAGCCCGGTCGAGTCGCCGCCGCTCGCCCCTCTGCGAAGGAGCTCGGGCGAGGCGATGCCCGGGCCATCGTCCGACACGATGAGCTCAGCCACGGCTCCGGTCGAGGTGAGCAGAATGCGGTACGGCGTGCCAGGCGGCGTGTGAGCGAACACGTTGCCGAAGACGGCATCCAGAGCAGCCTCGATATCGTCGGGGGAGGCTGCGATCACGTGGCTGTCGGTGTCGAGCCGGATCTCCCACGCACGATCCTGATCCTCGGCAAGGTTGCCCCAGAACGTCGCTCGTTCCGAGACGACAGGCACCAGGTCGCACGTCGAACCCGATCTCAGCGGTCTGCGGGCGTCAGCGATGATCCGACCGGTCACGCGTTCGAGATCATCGACGTCGCGCTGCAGCTTGGAGACGTCTGCGTGCTGTGACATCGCCTCGATGTCGAGCTTGAGTGCCGTCAGGGGAGTGCGAAGCCGATGGGCCAGATCCGCGGCACTCTCCCGCTCCCGGTTCATGAGCGACACCACGCGCTGGGTGAGCGTATTGAACGCCGTCCCCACCTCCTCCAGCTCGTGCGGTCCGGCCGGCGCGACACGGACGTCGAGGTTTCCCCGGCCCAGCTCGTGAGTCGCATCGACGAGGTCGTTGACGGGTCGGATCACCGCCTGCCCGATTCGATCGGCTGCAACCAGGGCCAGCGCCATCATGGAGACACCGAGTCCACCGAGGATCACCCAGGCGGTCGCCACATTCTCGGTGAGCTCCTCCTCGGGGACGTCGACAACCACGACCCAGACGTCATCAGCGGTGCGGAGCACCGGGACGACCACCGCTTCGCCGTCGGCGAGCGGTTGCCGATACGCCTGCACACGGGTCTGAGCAGCGCCCAGGTCGATGTTGCTCGGCAGGTCCGCACCCAGGACCGTTCCGTCGGGAACGACGACCGAGATCCGGTCGATCGAACTGAGGGAGGCCTCCAGTGCGTCGAAGCCGTCGTCTGGCGTGGTGGCGACGAACCTGGCGACTGCCTGAGCCTCACGTTCGGCCGCGCTCAGAGCGCGGTCGGCACTCAGGTCTCTGATGAGAATGGCGAGTGGGACGAGGAAGGCCACGATGACGATGGACGTCACCGACAGGGCGTAGAGGCTCAGCCAGCGCCTCACGAATCGGGGTCCACCAGTTTCACACCGACCCCATGGACCGTCCTGATGTAGCGGGGCTCGGCTGCTGTCTCCCCGAGTTTCCGACGCAGGACAGAGAGATGGACATCGACCGTCTTGTCAGCGCCGCCGTACGGCTGCCGCCACACCTCGGCGAGCACCTCACGCTTCGAGGCGACCGCCCCCGCGCGGCTCGCCAGATAGGCCAGCAGATCGAATTCCTTCCGGGTGAGGTCCACCGGCTCGTCGGCCAGGGTGACCGTTCGTCGTTCCGTGTCGATCACGAGATCGCCGATCGTGATCGGCCCCTGAGGCGCTTCGGAGCCTGCTCTCCTGAGGATGGCCTCGATTCGCGCCTGAAGCTGTGCCCCCGAGAAGGGCTTGACCACGTAGTCGTCGGCGCCACTCTTGAGGATCCGGACGATCTCCTCCTCGTCGTCACGGGCTGTCGCCACGATCACCGGCACCGTGCTGACGGCGCGGATCATCTTCAGGACTTCTGAGCCGTCGACGTCGGGCAGACCCAGATCGAGTACCACCACGTCGAGTTCGCCCTGCAGAGCGCGTTGAACGCCCTCCATGCCGCTGGCGAGCGCCTCCACGGAGTGGCCGGCCCCGGCGAGAAAGGAGGTGAGTGCGTTTCGGATCGAGAACTCGTCCTCGACGATGAGAATCGATGACATCGTCGGTCATCGTATACCTCGATCACTGAACCGGACCCGGGGCTGGTCGAACTTGAGGTTTTGCTAACCATCTGTGAACTGGCGCCAGATGGGATTGGGGAGATAATGAACGTGTGCCAAGTTGGATGAAGTTCGTCGGTCTGTGGGGGCTCGCGGCTGTTGCCGCGCTCACCCTTTCCTGGGTGGCCGTGTCACAGGTGAGAGATCGTGTGATCCAGCCCGTAGCGGTCATCCCGACCACGATCGTTGCGATCGAGACCATCGATCCCACGGTCGTCGTGATCGAGCCGATCTCCGACGATCAGTCGGTGCCCGATCTCTCGACGACCTCTACCTCGAGTACCGAGCCTTCTGCGGCCAGCCAGTCGACCACGAGCACGACCCGCCCCAGGTCGGCGAGTCCCTCCACGACATCGACGACCGCCACTCCTCAGACGACGGCGACGACGGCGCCGCCGGCGACAACGACCACCGCTCCACCATCCCAGACGACGACGACCACGGCCCCTTCGGCCAACACGTCGAGCCACTCGACCCCAGGCGGTTCGGTGACCATCAGCGCGTCGCCCGGTGTGGTCAGCTTCGTCTCGGCGATCCCTCAGGCCGGGTTCACCACCGAGCTGCGTGACACGGGCCCGGACCGGGTCCGGGTCCGGTTCGTGGGCGCCACCACGATCTTCGAGTTCGAGGCCAGATGGGACGAGGGCGAGCTCGATATCGAAACGAGCGAACACACACCCTGATCCGCCTGTGAGCAGGCGTGGCCGGAGGGCGCAGAGGCAGATCTTCGGCATCGAGCGCCATATAGTACTTTCCCACAGTTGCATA
>CBDTYK010000211.1:0-4049 GCA_965364595.1 uncultured bacterium | reverse complement strand
GCAGCGTGACGGCGATCGTGATCTCAGGCGCAAGCCCCAGATAGTCGAGGTCCCACGTCACAGGCGGCCTCCGGCCGACCCGTTGTGAGTTGCGAGTCGTGAGTTGTAAGTCGCTGGGAACGCGGAGCCAACTCGCTCACGACCCAGAACCCAATACTCAGAACGTGCTCTCACCTCAGCCTCCCGTCGAGGCGGTCACGGTGGCGCCGTAGGCGGTCTCGACGAGGCTGACCACGGCGTCGGTGGTGGCGCCGAACACGACGCGGGGGTAGAAGCCGATGATCAGGATGAGCACGATGAGCGGCACCCATGCGGTCATCTCGTAGCGATCCACGTCGTGGAACTCCTTGCCCAGCCACTCCTCGTTGGGCTCGCCCAGGTTGACCTTCTGGAGCATCCACAGCATGTATCCGGCAGTCAGGACGGTGCCGATCGCACCGAGGACCATCGACGTCCGGAAGATGCCCAGGCTCGACTCCGCCAGCGAAGGCAACGGGTTGTACGCGCCGAGCAGCGCCATGAACTCGCCCCAGAAACCTGCGAGACCCGGCAGACCGAGCGATGCCATCGCCGTGAAAGCGAGGATCCCTCCCATGATCGGCATGAGCTTCTGATTGCCTCCGAGACGCGACATCTCCCGGGTGTGGTAGCGATGGTGCATCGATCCGGCGAGGAAGAACAGCAGACCAGTGATGAGACCGTGGGCGACCATGCCGATGATGGCGGCGTTGATGCCGATGTCGGTGAGCGTTGCGATACCGAGCATCACGAAGCCCATGTGGCCGACCGAGGAGAACGCGATCAGGCGCTTCATGTCGGTCTGGGCGAGACAGGCCAGCGAGCCATAGATGATGCCGATGACTGCCAGGATCGCGATGGCCGGGGCCCAGATCTCAGAGGTCTCGGGCAGGATCGGGATCGAGATCCGGATGAAGGCGTAGGTGCCGAGCTTCAGGAGAATCGCGGCCAGCAGCACCGAGCCGACGGTGGGTGCGGCCGTGTGGGCGTCGGGCAGCCAGGTGTGGAGCGGCCACATCGGCACCTTCACTGCGAAGCCGAGGAACATGGCGCCGAAGATCAGCCAGGCGGTCGTGCTCGAGAGCCCGCCCATCGCCTCGGGCATCGAGTCGAGACCGAGTGAGATCAGCGTGGGGATGTCGAATGTGCGCTCTCCCCCGTTGAGAGCGGCCGAGTTGAAGTACAACGCCAGGAACCCGAGCAGCATGAACGCCGACCCGAACAGTGTGAACAAGAAGAACTTGATCGAGGCGTAGAGCCGCGTCTCGATCTCGCGACTGAAGCCGGGGATCTTGCGCATCGACTTGTCGCCCCACACGCCGATCATGAAGTACATCGGCAGGAGCACGACCTCGAAGAAGATGAAGAAGAGCACCAGGTCGAGGGCGACGAACGTGCCGTTCATGCCGGTCCCGAGGACCAGCATGAGAATCAGGAAGGCCCTCGGATTGCGCGGTTCCTCCCAGTGATCCCACGAATAGATGATCGCCAGCACCAGCACGAACGTGGACAGCACCAGCAACGGAAGGCTGATCCCGTCGACCCCGATGTGATAGCGGGCGTCGATCGCGTTGATCCACGAGGTGTCCGCTTCGAACTGGAACGCACCTCCAGCGCCGTAGTCGAACAGCGAGACCAGCACCAGAGACAGCCCGAACGTGATCAGCGAGACGGTCAGCGCCAACTGCTTGGCCAGCGACTCGTTCTCCTTCGGAACCATCAGAAGCGCCACCGCTCCGAGGAGCGGCAGGAACACGATGAGGCTCAAACCCCATCCGCTCTCAAACAGTTCCATCGTTTTCTCCCTCTCTCATTACAGACTTCTCGATTTCGACTTGCGTAGACCTGATCACTGGATGAGCACCACCACGATCACGAGGACGAGCGCTCCGATGACCACGCTCATGGCGTACTGCTGAAGCCGTCCGGTTTGGAGCTTGCGAAGTGACGAGCCTGCCGAATCGGCGGCCGCAGACAGCCCGTTGAAGATACCGTCGATGCCGCGCTGGTCGAGACCGCCGTAGACGAATCGTCCGGCGTAGCGAACTGCACCGCCCACCCCGTTGACGATGTTGTCGAGCACATACGTGTTGAACCAGTCTGTCGCCCTTGCGAGCGGACCACCGGTGAACCCGACGAGGCCGAGCGCCGCGTCGTCGATGAAGTACTTGCGGCGGAGCAGCGGATACAACAGTGGGATTTCGAGACGGTCCCGAGCGGCCTGCGTGTCGCGATCGGGCCCGAACAGAAGCCAGCCCAGGACGATGCCGCCGATTCCGGCAGTGAGGCCGTAGACGGCGAGCGTCCAGTTGATCGACTCGGGGTGATAGTCGCCCATGGGAACGATTCGAGCGCCCAACCACGAGGTGAAGTTGCCGAACGAACCGAGCTTGAGACCCGGAACGTTCAGGAACCCGGCGAGTACCGAGGGGACCGCAAGGATGATCAACGGGACGGTCATGACGGCCGGGGACTCATGGGGATGGCCGTGGCCCTTGTAGGCCCCGAAGAACGTGAGAGCGACCGCCCGAGTCATGTAGAACGCCGTGACGAACGCCCCGGCGATCGCCACCCACATGAAGGCGGTGTAGCCCTCGTGGTCCATGGTCGCCAGGATCTCGTCCTTGGAGAAGAATCCGGCAAACGGGATGATGCCGGCGAGCGACACCGAACCGATCACGAACGTCCAGAACGTCCGCGGCATGTCTTTTCGCAAGCCCCCCATGTCTGACATGTTGTTCGAATGGACGGCGTGGATGACCGATCCGGCACCGAGGAAGAGGAGGGCCTTGAAGAACGCATGGGTGAAGAGGTGGAACAGGCCTGCGGTGTACCCGCCGACGGCGACGGCAGTCATCATGTAGCCGAGCTGCGAGACGGTCGAGTAGGCCAGAACCTTCTTGATGTCGTCGGCGACCAGCGCCAGCAGTCCCATGGCGAAGAGCGTGATGACCCCGATCGGGATCATCCATTCACGGATTCCGTTCTCCTCGGCGAACGCCTGGTACAGCGGGAACGTCCGGGCCATCAGGTAGATCCCCGCTGTGACCATGGTGGCGGCGTGCATGAGCGCCGACACGGGCGTTGGGCCGGCCATGGCGTCGGGCAGCCAGATGTGCATCGGGAATTGCGCAGACTTGCCCATCGCTCCGAAGAACAACAGGAGCCCGCCGGAGAATGCCACCGCGCCGAGCGCCTCGCTGTGCGCTGCGGCGGCCTCGTTGATCGCAAAGAACGAGAAATCGCCGATCGCCATGCCGACGAGGATCGCCCCGAGGATCAGCCCGACGTCGGCGACCTTGTTGGTGAGGAACGCCTTGTTGCCGGCCTTGACGTTGTCGACGTCCTCCCAGTAGAAGCCGATCAGCAGGTACGAAGCCAGGCCGACACCCTCCCAGCCGATGATCAACTGGATGAGGTTGGGCGCGCCCACGAGGATCAACATCGATCCGGCGAACAGCGAGAATGCGGCGAAGAACCAGGGAACCCTCCGGTCGCCATGCATGTATCCCACGGCGTAGGTGAAGACGAGAAGGCCGACGAACGAGACGACGAAGTACATCATGATGCTGAGGCCGTCGACCATCCAGCCGAGCTCGAAGATGAGCTCACGCCCTTCGAAGAGTCCGATGTTGGCGATCTCGAAGTGGACCTCTCGAACGATGCCCTCGGTCATGTTCTGGAAGAAGAGGATCGACGCCCAGACCAGGTTGACTGCCATGGCGCCGATGGCGAACTCTGCGCCATGGTTGCGCATCCGTTTGCCGAGCCAGATGATCAAGACGAACGCCACGAACGGCGAGATGAGCATGATCCCCGCCGTGTCGGCGAAGAATCCACCCTCGGAGAACTCCCCGACCTCTTCGGCTGCGAGGTACATCAGATCCATCATGAGCACACCTCGGCGTACGACTCAGAACCCAGAACACGGAACCCGGAACGGCGAGCGAAGCGAGCCATCATCAGAACTTCATCAGGTTGTACTCGTCGACATTTGCAGACTGGCGGTTGCGGAAGATCATCAGGACGAT
>CBDTYK010000210.1:0-4070 GCA_965364595.1 uncultured bacterium | reverse complement strand
GCCAAGGTGTTCTTCACCAACTCCGGCACCGAGGCGAACGACGCTGCGCTCATGCTCGCCACGCAGCGAAGACGCTCCAACCAGGTGCTGGCGCTGCGGGGCAGCTACCACGGGAAATCCCATTCCGCGGTTGCGATCACGGGACAGCGGAGCTGGTCGGCGACCGGGTACAGCCCGTTCAACGTGACCTACGTCCACGGCGGGTACACCTATCGCAGCCCGTTCGGACACCTGCCGGAGGAGGAGTTCATCGCAGCGTGTGTTGCCGACCTCGAGAACATGCTCGAGGTCGCAACGGCCGGAGACGTGGCGGCCATGATCGTCGAACCGATCCAAGGGGTCGGCGGGTTCGTCACGCCACCGGACGGTCTGTTCGGCGCGATGAAAGAGGTGCTCGACCGGCATGGGATCCTGTTCATCTCCGACGAGGTGCAGACCGGATGGGGAAGGACCGGTGAGCACTTCTGGGGCTATCAAGCCCATGACGTGACACCCGACATCCTCACGTTCGCCAAGGGCCTCGGCAACGGCATGGCGATGGCCGGCGTGGTCGCTTCTGCGGAACTGATGGACTCACTCCCAGCCAACTCGATCTCGACGTTCGGTGGCAACCCGCTCTCGACGTCGGCGGCGCTCGCCAACCTCGAATACGTGATCGAACACGACCTCCAGACGAACGCCTACAAGGTCGGCAACCACCTGCGGAACCGGATCGACGGTCTCGCAGAACGAACCGACATCATCGGTGAGGTCCGCGGCAAGGGACTGATGATCGGAATCGAACTCATCGAGCCCGGCACGAAACGGCCCGACAGTCACGGCGCGGCAGAGGTCATGGAACAGGCACGCAGGCGGGGCCTGCTGGTCGGGAAGGGTGGCATGTACGGCAACGTGCTGCGGATCGCGCCACCGCTGTCGCTGACCGAAGCCGAAGCCGACGAGGGATACGACATGCTCGAAGCGGCGGTCGACGCCGCCACCCAGATCTGACAGACATCGTATGAGGCCCGACCGGGCAGGAGAGGAACGACCATGAAGACACTCATCGAGAACGGCACGGTCATCACCCACGCCGGGCGGATGGCCGCCGACGTGCTGATCGACGGCGAGACGGTGGTCGGGATCGCCGCGCACGGCTCACACGGCTGGACCGCGGAACGCGTCATCGACGCGAGTGGCCGCTACGTGCTTCCCGGTGGTGTCGACGTGCACACCCACATGGAGCTGCCCTTCGGTGGGACCTTCGCCTCCGACGACTTCGAATCCGGCACCCGGGCGGCGGCCTGGGGCGGGACGACCACGATCGTCGACTTCGCCGTCCAGACCATCGGTGAGCCGATGATGGCCGGCTACGAAGCATGGAGGGAGAAGTCGGACGGCAACTGCGCCATCGACTACGGCTTCCACATGATCGTCTCCGACGTCAACGAGCAGACCCTCAAGGAGATGGACATCCTGATGGGGGAGGGCGTCACCAGCTTCAAGCTGTTCATGGCCTATCCCGGCGTGCTGTACTCCGACGACGGCCAGATCTTCATGGCGATGCAGAAAGCCGCCGAGAACGGCGCAACGATCATGATGCACGCCGAGAACGGCATCGTCATCGACGTGCTGCGAGAGCAAGCGATCAAGCGCGGCGAGACCGACCCGATCTATCACGCGGTGACCCGCCCACCCATCACCGAGGCCGAAGCCACCCACCGGGCGATCGCGTACGCAGAGCTGGCGGGATGTCCCCTCTATGTCGTCCACATGTCGGCCGACGAGGCGGTCGCCGAAGTTGCGCTCGCCAGGGATCGCGGTCTCAACGTGTTCGGTGAGACGTGCCCGCAGTATCTGTATCTCGACTGGGACAACCTGCGTGAACCGGACTTCGACGGAGCGAAGTACGTGTGTTCCACCCCGGTGCGCGACCGGGAGGCCGGTCACCAGGAAGCGCTGTGGAAGTACCTCGCCACCAACGATCTCCAGGTGATCTCGACAGACCACTGCCCGTTCTGTATGAACGATCACCCGACGCTCGGCACGCAGAAGCGGCTCGGCGAGGGCGACTTCACCAAGATCCCGAACGGGCTTCCCGGCGTCGAGGAGCGCATGCGGCTCATCTACGACGGTGCCGTCTCGGACGGTCGCATGTCGCTCGAGCGTTTCGTCGAAGTGTGCTCGGCGACGCCCGCCAAGATGTTCGGCATGTACCCCAAGAAGGGGACCATCGCCGTCGGGTCCGACGCCGACATCGTGATCTGGAACCCCGACGTGGAGTCGGTCATGTCGGTCGATGTCAACCACATGGACGTCGACTACTCGGCGTACGAGGGCAAGACCGTCCAGGGCAAGATCGAGATGGTGCTGTCGAGGGGGCGGGTGCTGATCGAGAACGACACCTATCACGGCTCACCGACCGACGGCGACTTCATCGCTCGTGACACGAATCAGTACCTGATCTGATGGGCCGACCAGGCGAGCTGACGTTCGGGGCCGTCCTTCAAGCCAACCCGCCGGCGAGGAAGCTGGTGGAGCGGATGCAGCTCGCCGAGCGGCACGGGTTCACTCACGGATGGACCTTCGACTCCCATGTGCTCTGGCAGGAGCCGTACGTGCTCTTCTCCGAGATCCTCTCGTCGACCGAGCGGATGATCGTCGGGCCGATGGTCACGAACCCCGGCACGCGGGACTGGACGGTCTTGGCGTCGATGTTCGCCACGCTCAACGAGTTGTACGGGCCACGCACCATCTGCGGCATGGGCCGCGGTGACTCGGCGCTGCGATACATCGGCAAGAAACCGACGACCCTGGCCACGATGGTCGAGTCGATGACGGTCATCAAGGGCCTGGTCGCCGGCCGAGAGACCACCTACAACGACAAGGCGCTGCGATTCCCCTGGCTCCACGGCGCCGGATGGAACCTCCCGATGTGGGTCGCCGGGTACGGCCCGAAGGCGCTGGCCACGATCGGCAGGCACGCCGACGGCTTCGTCCTCCAGCTAGCCGATCCGCAGATCCTGCAATGGACGGTTGCTGCCGTCCATGAGGCCGCCGCTGAAGCCGGACGGGATCCGGACGACATCGAGATCTGTGTGGTCGCCCCGGCGTTCGTCGGCGACGACGTCGCCGACCAGCGTGAACAGCTCCGATGGTTCGGTGGCATGGTCGGTAACCACGTCGCCGACCTGGTCAAGCGCTACGGCACCGACGAGTCGATGGTGCCGAAGGCGTTGTCCGACTACATCGCTGCCCGGGAGGGCTACGACTACGACCACCACGGCAAGGCAGGCAACCCGTCGACCGATTTCGTGCCCGACGAGATCGTCGATCGGTTCTGTGTGCTCGGTCCCGTCGAGGCCCACATCGAGAAGTTGCAGGAGCTACGGGGACTCGGAGTCGACCACTTCGGCCTGTATCTCATGCATGACGACGTCGAGGGAACCATCGCGGCATACGGCCGACACGTGATCCCTGCGCTCTCGGCCTAGCCAATCGACCGTGGAACGTGTGGCGTGAAACCTGCAACGCAGCGTTTCGCTCTGTGAGCCCGAACCCTCGGATACGATCTGGCACGGACCAACCGAGGAGTCACATGCTCATCGACATCAAGACCAATCCGCACCACACCACCTGGGATCGATTGCTGGGAACCTGGCAGAGAGCAGACGAGACCGACTTCATCGAGGGCGCCTGGCTGTTCGACCACTTCTATCCGATCTTCGGTGACACCGACGGGCCGTGTATGGAGGCGTGGACCACGCTGAGTGCCCTGACACAGGCAACGAACAGGATGCAGGTGGGCACGATGGTGAACGGGATGCCGTATCGGCACCCGGCCGTGACGGCGAACATGGCGGCGTCGGTTGACATCATCTCCGACGGCCGGTTCCAGCTCGGGCTCGGCGCCGGATGGAATCAGCAGGAGGCAGACGCCTACGGCATCAGCCTGGGCGAGACCCTCAAGGATCGGATGGACATGTTCGACGAGGGCGTCGAGGCGATCATCGCGCTGCTGTCCAACGAGGAGACGACGTTCGAGGGACGGCACTTCACGCTCACGAATGCCCGGAACGAGCCGAAGGGCC
>CBDTYK010000209.1:0-4082 GCA_965364595.1 uncultured bacterium | reverse complement strand
TCGACGGAGACGTCCCGGAAGTGCTGCCAGAGGGCTCGGTACCCCGGGCGACCCGCCTGGAGGTCGACCGTTGCTCGTCGAGCTGCCGCTGCGAACGCCGGCTCCGACTTCATTCGTGCTGAGGAGCGCGGATAGAGACGCTGGAGGTCGTCGATGGTGACCGGCGACTCATCGGGGTAGGGGCCTTCGTGGTCCTCGTCGAAGTAGATCAGATCGGGCTGTTCGGTGCGCACCTCCATGAGCAACTGTCCCATCTGGAGGCCCCAATCACCGAGATGGACGTCACCGGTGACTCGTGCGCCGGCGAACCGCATCGTCCGTTTGATCGACTCACCGATGATCGCGGTTCGCAGATGGCCGACGTGCAACTCCTTTGCGACGTTCGGGCCGCCGTAGTCGAGGATCCAGTGTTCGTCACCACCTTGCGGCACAACTCCAAGCGACGGTTGCTCGGCGAGTGAGGTGGTCGCCTCGGCGAGGAAGCGGTCGGTGACGACGATGTTGATGAAGCCTGGCCCGGCGATCTCGAGCTCGGCGATTCTCGGATCGGTCTCGACGGCCGCAACGATGTCCGCTGCGATGTCTCGGGGGGGCCGTTTTGCCTCCCGTGCCGCGGCCATCGCCCCATTGCACTGGAACTGTCCGAGGTCGGGTCGTTGGCTCGGGACGACATCGCCGAGTCCGGAGTCGAGCCCGATCCGGGAGAAGGCCGAGCCGAAGAGCTCGGCGAGGTCGCGTCTGAGGGTCATGGCGGTGAGGATAGGAGCCTCGATCGTGCCCGAATCCGCAACTGCGCCGGTCAACGGCCGATGGGAGACAAGTGGAACCCACGTCAGCTTCGCCGGGCGGGTCGACGAGCCGACCTCTGAATGTCGTCGAGGCGCGCTCGAATGTGCTCGCCGAGATCATCACGATCCAGGAGCTGTATCGGGAGCGTCGGGACGTCTCCGAGCTCTGGCAGCACCTGTTGACGTCGGTGCTCCGGTGTTCCGGATGTGAGGTGGGGTTCATCGGTGAACTCGTGTGGAACGACATCGGCGTTCCGAACCTCGAAACCAGGGCGTCGACTGTTCCCGGGTCGCTGCCCCCCGACCTCGGTCTGATCATCTCCGAGGTGATCGCTCGATCAGACGACGTCATGGTTGCGCCCGAGGCCGGCGCCGGGTTCCTCGGCATGCCGCTCGTGGTGGCCGACCGGATCCTCGGCGTCGTGGGGCTGGCCGGGCCCCCGTACGTCATCACGACCGAAACAGCCGAGATACTGCGGCCGCTGGTCGGCGTCGTGGCGGCGATCGTCGAGTCGATCACGAACGCCACCCAGCGTGACGCCGTGACCGAGCGGCTCCGGCGAAACCTGGGCTTCCTCGAAGCGGTCGTCGGCAATGCCTCGTACGGCGTCATCGTGGTCGATCCCGAAGGGACCATCGAGCTGGCGAACGAAGCTGCGCTCACGTTGTTGGGCACGAGCAGCGAGGCACTCGTCGGTGACTCGATCGGCGGTGTGATGTCGCCGCGAGCGGTCGACTGGGTCCTCTCCCAGATCGTCCCGACGGCGGTCTCGGATCCGATCACGCGACGCACGGTGCAGATGCTGTCGCATTCGGGCATTCCGTTCCGCGCCGATGTCACGGTGGGCACCTTCACCCTCGCCGAAGACAGCGCCGCAGCGGTCCTGACGTTTCGTGACATCGAGGCCGAGCTGCTCGCACAGGCGACCGCACTACGGTCCGCCGATCTCCTCAGCTTCACTCCCGATCTCGTCGTCTGGAGTGACGCAACCGGATCGATCGAGTACATCAACCCCGGAGGGAGGGCGCTGACCGGTCTCTCCGACATCGAGGGCATGAGTATCGATGACCTCTTCCCGCCGTGGGCCTCGGAGCGCTTTGGCCGCGACATCATCCCCGAGCTCAGGTCGAATGGCTCATGGATCGGCGAGATGGCATTGGTCGATCAGGGGGGCGAAGAGATCCCCGTGTCGATGACCTGCCTCTTCCGGCATGAGGGCGACAACACGTACTACGCCCTCCTCGCACGGGACCTCCGCGAGCATCAGCATCTCGAACTGCTGCAGCACGCGTTCGTCTCGACGGTGTCACATGAGCTCCGCACGCCCCTGACCGGCATCCTCGGATACCTGGAGATGTTCGCGTCCGGAGACCTCGGTGACGTCGGCCCCGAGCAGAAGCTGGCGCTGGACGTGATGTCGCGAAACGGTGACCGGCTGCTCGAGCTGGTCGACAAGCTCCTTCAGGTCGCCTCGATCGGCGAGACGGCCATCCGAGAGCCTGAGCCGGTGCACATCGCACGTCTACTCGACGACGCCCGCTCGGCTTGGAGCAGCCAGTTCATCGGCACCATCACGACCGACACCGAGGAGGCGTCCTCCGTCGAGGTGTCCGGATCGACTGTCGAGCTGGCAACCGTGTTCTCCGGCCTTTTCGAGAACGCTGTCAAGTTCAGCCCGAATGGTGGCGACATTCAGGTGTCGGCGAAGGTCGTCGACAGCTTGATCGAGATCGAGGTTGCGGACGCAGGGATCGGGATACCCCGGGCCGACGTCGATCGGGTCTTCGACCGGTTCTTCCGGGCGTCGAATGCCCGTGAGATGGAGTCGCAGGGTGCCGGTCTCGGTCTGGCAATCGCTCGGGCGATCGTGCGGAAGCATGGCGGCGAGATCACGGTCACGAGCGTTCCCGATGAGGGAACCCTCGTGAGGGTGATCCTGCCCTTGGCCCAACAGGGCCAGACGAACAGAGAAGGAGGTGATCGCAATGGCGAGAGTCCTGGTGGTCGATGACGACCCGGATGTGCGCCAGCTGGTCGAGATGAAGTTGCGTCTCGACGGTATCGAGACGCTGACCGCGACCAACGGTCAGGAGGCGCTCGACGTCCTTGCGACCAACGACATCGACCTGGTCGTCCTCGATCTGATGATGCCGGTGATGGATGGCATCGAGACGTGCCGGCGGATCCGTGAAGCAGAGGACATGGCCGATCTGCCGGTCATCATGCTCACGGCGAAGGCGCAGGCGTCCGACATCCAGACCGGCTTTTCGACTGGAGCCACGGACTACGTGGTGAAGCCGTTCAGCCCGCGCGAGCTGCTCAGCCGTGTGCGTGGCAGCCTGGCGCGCGCCGGAGTGCGCTGAGAACGGTCGTCAGAACTCGAGGACGGAGCGAGCTCGCTCGGCGATCGAGCCGGGTGTGGGATAGATCGCGTCCTCCATCGACGTCGCGAACGGCATGATCGGGATGTCCGGCAGTGCATAGCGCTTCACCGGTGCATCGAGCCAATGAAAGGCCTTGTCGGCGATCTGTGCGGCGATCTCGGCGCCGAATCCCATGAACTCGTTGTCTTCGTGGACGATGAGGACCCTGCTCGTCTTGGCGACCGAGGCCTCGATCGTCGGCCAGTCCAACGGCTTCAGCGAACGAAGGTCGATCACCTCGGCGTCGATGCCGTCCCGCTCGAGGATCTCGGCGGCCTCCACCGAGAAGTGAGCCATCGCTCCGTAGGCGATGATCGTGAGGTCCGACCCCGTGCGTCGGAGCGCCGCACGCCCGAGCGGCACCGTGTGCTCGCCCTCCGGATAGCGGCCTTTGGCGAGCCGGTACAGCTTCTTGGGCTCGAGGAACAGCACCGGATCCGGGTCTTCGACCGCCCCGAACAGCAATCCCTTGACGTCCGCAGGGGTAGACGGCACCACGACCTTGAGCCCCGGGACGTGGGTGTAGAAGGCCTCGATCGACTGGGAGTGGTACAGCGCCCCGTGGATGCCGGCGCCGTACGGTGTTCTGATCACCATCGGCACCGACCACTTCCCATTGCTGCGATAGTGGACTCGTGCCACCTCTGAGACGATCTGGTCGAAAGCCGGGTGGATGTAGTCGGCGAACTGGATCTCGGGGAGCGGATACATCCCGTAGGCGGCCAATCCGACGGCGGTTCCGATGATCGACGCTTCGGCCAGCGGTGTGTTGAAGCAACGATCCTCGCCGTAGCGTTCGCTCAGGCCTTCGGTCGCCTTGAAGACCCCACCCTTCCGTCCGCCCACGTCCTCACCGAACACCAACGTCCG
>CBDTYK010000208.1:0-4104 GCA_965364595.1 uncultured bacterium | reverse complement strand
TGCTGATCATCGCCGGACTGCGGATGGTGATCGGATGATCGACTTCATCGGAGCGCTGCTCATCGGTCTCACCGCCGGGATCGCCTCGGGAGTTGCCGGCATCGGCGGCGGCGTCGTGATGGTCCCGGGCATGGTGTTCCTACTGTCGATGGATCAGCACATCGCCCAGGGCACGTCGCTGTTCGCAATCGTGTTCACGGCGATCTCGGGCACCCGGGTGAACGTGAACAACAACCGCGTCGACCTGAGGTCGGCGGTCATCATCGGCGCGATCGGGGCGGCCACCTCGTTCGGGGCCGCCCTTCTCGCCAATCAGCTCGACGGAGACCTGCTCCGCCGACTTTTCGGAGTCCTACTCCTCTTCAGCGGCTCCCGGATGGCTCTCAACAGCTGGCGCGCTCGCCGTTGAGGCCGGCTCGGTCGATGTCGACCGGGTGAGCGGTGAGTCGGTGATCGCCTTGGCCTCGGGCCGGAGTGCCGACACCAGCAGCGCCGCTCCGCCCGCCAGCACGACGAGCGGCAGGATCCAACCGAAGCTGAACGAGTCGAACACGAGGTCCCATGGGTCTGCCGAGATCAGGAACGTCAAGCCGAACCCTGCGAACAGGAGACCGAAGACGAGCGAGATGGTGTCCAATGGATGGCGCTTCATGAGTTCTCCTCTGTGATGATCAGGATGCCTGACTCGACCTCGACGTCGATCACGATGTCGGCGGTCTCTGGGTTTCCGAACTCCTCGGTCAGGCCGACGCCGAGCCGTTCGGCACCGAAGATCGACATGATCCCGCCTCCGACCTCGGCCCGTGCAGCGACGGTGACGTCACGCGGCACCGAGATGACCAGCGTCCCCTCGTCGAGTTCCAGTTCGGTCGCAACGCCTTCGATCGGGATGACCGTGTTGGTGAGGTCGAGGAACCAGTCGCCGTCATCGAACGAATAGACCGGGTCGAGGGTGACGGGTTGCACAAGGGTCGAATCCTCGAAGATGTCTGCCACGCCCGGAAGCGTTCTCGATTCTGCTGAGGCCTCGGGGGCGCCTGACCGGGAGATCACCTTGATCGAGCCGATCCCGCCGTCGAGGTTGAGATCGAGGAAGCCGTTCGAGCCCTCGCGGCGTCGTTCGAGTTCGAGGCCGACACCGTTCCTGGTGGTGCCGAGGACGACGAGTTCGCCGATTCCGAGATCGCCGACGACGTCGACGGTCACGTCGTCGGGCACGTAGACGATCAACTCGCCGATCCCGATGTCGATGCTGGTCGACACCTCCGCTCCCGAGAAGTCGATGTCTGAGAGATCGACCCGCAGCGACCCTGCGCCCAGGCTGATTTCCTCACCGATGTCCTCGACGCGATCCGATCACGCCCAGGGCGATCAACCCGCGGGCACGGCCCCAGAACGCTCCGACCAGCAGTCCGACACCGGTGAGGAGCATCGCTGCGCTCACGTAATGGCGGAATGTGAAGTCGATGTCGGTGACGGCTGTGTCGATGACACCCATCGCACCGAGGGCGATGGCGCCGAGACCGAAGGTGAGTCGGCCGAGGATGCTGGGTTCGGGGCGCGGCTTGGGTGGGCGAGGCGGCTTGGGCGTGGCTGGAGGTTTTGCTGCCGGAGGTGCCGGTGGTGTCGTGACGGTCATGGTGGTTCCTTCCGAAGTGGATGCCGCGGACTGGGCGGCGGCTCCAGCAGTGGGCGGAGTCGGCTTGGGCTTGGAGCTGAAGTCCAGCTCGCCTCGATACAGGAGCACGCCGACGACGCCGAGCACGATTGCCGCTGCGATGTCGCCTCTCACGAATCCGATCTGGTCGATGACGATCAGCACGGCGACACCGATGAGCGCAACGCCGATCCAACCGGTCGAACCGTCGATGCGACGGATCAGCCGGGTAGCGATCGGTTCGCTCTCGGTCTCGTCGCGGACCGCCAGCCATGCGATTGCGTAGAGAGCGAATCCGAAACCGCCGAAGATGGCGCTCACCACGAAGGCGAGTCGGATCACCCAGAGCGGGACGTCGAACTTCCGGGCGATGCCGGTGGCAACTCCGCCCAGGACTCGACCTTCGCGGACGCGAACGAATGGGTCGTTCGACGTCGTCGGCTCCTGTTGGGGAGCAGGTGGTGATGTTTGTGTTTCCATGTCATCCACTGTGACGATCCCGTCGCTCTGCTTCCATCGGGATTGACCCCCCGGCAACCCTGAGGTGGGTGAGTACCCTCAGGGTCATCCCTCATTGCGATGCGGTGGGGGAGCTGACACCATACGTGGTGTGAACACCACCGCCTCGTCCTTCCGCTTGTCCGACTACGGCATCGTCCGCTCCTATGACGATCGCGTGGTTGCCGGCCTGGCCGCAGGAATCGGGCGGCGGCTCGGTATCGAGACAGTCTTCGTCCGTGCCGCCTTCGCGGTCCTCAGCTTCGTGTGGGGACTGGGAATCGTGCTGTACCTCGCCGGCTGGGCGGCGACCCTGGACAGCGTGTCCGACACCGACGTCGAGCCGAGAGAGCCGATCACAGAAACGCAGCGTCTCGGGCTGGCCATGGCCTTCGTGTCGGTACTGCTCGCGTTCCGCGCCATTGGCATCTGGCCGGGTGACGCCATCGTCTTTCCGGCGATGTTCGTCATCTTCGGTCTCGCGTTCTTGTTCGATCGCCGGGCGATCGACTCGCGGTCCGCACTGCTCTCACTCGTCGAGACGCCCGAGAAGCCAGGCCGATCGAGGACGGTCGTCGGTGTGCTCCTGGTGATCGTCGGTCTCGGCATCTTCGGCGGCAACGCCGCCCCGCAGTTCGGTTCGATCTTCATCGCCGTCGCCGCCACCGGTGCCGGCCTGACCGTGCTGTTCGGTCCGTGGATCTGGTCGCTGGCTCAGGATCTGGGCGCCGAGCGGACCGAACGCATCCGCCAGGAGGAGCGGGCCGAGGTGGCTGCGCATCTCCACGACTCCGTGCTCCAGACGCTCGCGCTGATCCAGCGCAGTGACGACCCGAAGAAGATGGTCACGCTCGCACGGGCGCAGGAACGCGAGCTTCGTCGCTGGCTCTTCGACAGCTCACCGGTTCCCGGCTCGGATCGCCTGTCGACGGCGATCCAGGCGGTCGCCGACCGAGTCGAAGAGGAGTTCGACATCCCCGTCGAAGTGATCGGCGTGGGGGACACGCCCTTCGACGAGGTCACGTCACCGATCGTGGCGGCGGCCGGTGAGGCTTTGATGAACGCCGCCAAGCACTCCGGGGCCGGGAAGATCACCGTCTATCACGAAGTCTCGGACGCCACCATCGAAGTGTTCGTGACCGACCAGGGCAAGGGCTTCGACCCCGACACGGTGGACGGCGATCGCCATGGCGTGTCCGACTCGATCGTCGGCAGGATGCGGAGACACGGAGGATCTGCAACGATCGTGAGTGAGCCCGGCGAGGGAACCGAGGTTGCGTTGTCGATCAGGAGGAATGGCACATGATCAGGATCTCGATGGTGGACGACCACCGTCTGTTCCTGTCCGGCGTCAAGGCGGAGCTGGAGGGCTCGGTCGACGTCGTCTCCGCCTCGAACGACATCGACGAGGCAATCGACGCCATCCGCGAGCATCGACCGGACGTCGTGCTGGTCGACGTGCACATGCCTGGCGGTGGCGGCCTGGCCGTCATCCAGAACGTCTCGGAGACCAACCCTGACATCAAGTTTCTGGCATTGTCGGTTTCCGACGCCGCCGAGGACGTGATCGCCATGATCCGGGCCGGCGCTCGCGGCTATGTCACCAAGTCGATCGCTCCCGAGGAACTGGTCGAGGCCATCGAGCGGGTCCATGCGGGGGACGCCGTGTTCTCGCCACGCCTCGCAGGGTTCGTGCTCGATGCCTTCGCCGATGTCGTGCCTGCCGAGGTCGATCCAGAGATGGATCAGCTCACGCCCCGTGAGCGCGAGGTGTTGCGTCAGATCGCTCGTGGCTACTCGTACAAGCAGGTGGCCCGGCGTCTCTCCATCTCGGTCAAGACGGTCGAGACACATGTGTCGAACGTCCTCCGCAAGCTCCAGCTCAGCAACCGCCACGAACTCGCCCGCTGGGCCTCCAACCGCCGCATCGTTTGACCTTGTTTGTCCCC
>CBDTYK010000207.1:0-4108 GCA_965364595.1 uncultured bacterium | reverse complement strand
CCCGTTCTCCAGTCCAAGCGTTACGTCGACGGTGGAGCCGCAGCCATCTCGGTGTTGACCGAGCCGTACCACTTCGGCGGATCGAACGCCGACCTCGAGGCGGTACGTGCGGCAGTCGACGTTCCGACGCTGCGGAAGGACTTCACGCTCGATCCGCTCCAGATCTGGGAGGCGAAGGCGATCGGTGCCAGTGCGGTGCTCCTGATCGTGGCGATCCTCGACGACCCGACTCTGGCTGCGCTGCACGCCACCGCCCAGGAAGCTGGGCTTGCCGCACTCGTCGAGGTCCATTCCGAACCGGAGGCCGAGCGTGCGCTCGAGATCGGTGCCGACATCGTCGGCGTGAACAATCGAGATCTCTCGACCTTCGAGACGGACCTCGCGACAGCTGAGCGGATCGCGCCGATGTTGTCCGACGTTCCGGTGACGGTGGGCGAATCCGGGATTCACGCACGTGACGATGCGGCCAGGATGGCGGCTGCCGGGTACGACGCCGTCCTGGTTGGGGAGAGCCTGGTCCGGGCCTCGGATCCTGTCGGCCTACTCGCCGAATTCCGGGCGGTGCGATGACCTGGGTCAAAGTGTGTGGCTTGTCGCGGCCGAGCGAAGCGCGAGCTGCGGCCGATGCCGGAGCCGATGCCATCGGCCTGAACATGGTGCCGTCATCGCCGCGAGTGGTGCGACCCGACGTCGCTGCCTCGGTCGCAGCTGCGACCGGGATCGACAGCTACTTGCTGACCCTCGATGCCACACCTGCGGAAATGCTCGATCTGGCAGGCTTCATCGGCGTCACGGGAATCCAGCCGTACGGCGCGCATCGGGAGGCGACGATCGAAGCAGCGATTCGCGCAGGTCTGAAGGTCCTCATGCCCATCGCCGTCGGACGTACTCGCATGTCGCTGCTCGACACGCCGAATGACGTCACACCGCTGCTCGACACCGCAGACGCCGGCTCGCACGGCGGCACCGGGCGACGCTTCGACACCGATCTCGTGGACGCAGCCGGGAGGGACTGGGTGTTGGCCGGCGGGCTCGACGCCGAGAACGTGGCGGACGCGATCCGGGCGGCCAAACCCTGGGGCGTCGATGCCTCGTCCGGTTTGGAGTCGGTGCCCGGCCGTAAGGACGTCAGCTTGATCACACGATTCGTCGAGGAGGCGAAGTCAGCATGACCAAACGTTTGGAACGGCCCGACGAACAGGGGCGATTCGGTGAGTTCGGTGGGCGCTTCGCCCCCGAGACACTCATGCCCGCCCTCGCGGAGACGGAGGCAGCGTTCGATGAGGCGTGGGCGGACCCGGCCTTCCTCGACGAGTACCACCGCATCTTGAGGGAGTTCGTCGGCCGACCGACGCCGCTTCACGCCGCCCCGCGGCTCTCAGAAGCGCTCGGCGTCGAGGTGCTGCTCAAGCGCGAGGACCTGGCGCACACTGGTGCACACAAGATCAACAACGCCATCGGCCAGGCTCTGTTGGCCAAGCGCATGGGCAAGTCGAAGGTCATAGCAGAGACCGGAGCCGGCCAGCACGGTGTGGCGACAGCCACCGCCGCCGCCTATCTCGGCCTGGAGTGCAAGGTCTACATGGGTGAGGTCGACATCGAACGCCAGGCGCTGAATGTGCTCCGCATGGAGATCCTCGGCACCGAAGTCGTGCCCGTCACCAGCGGCGCAGGCACGCTGAAGGACGCGGTGTCCGAGGCGATGCGGGCATGGGTCACGACCGTCGAAGACAGCCACTACATCATCGGTTCGGTCGTCGGACCGCATCCCTTCCCGTACATGGTTCGGGAGTTCCAGAAAGTGATCGGAGACGAGATCCTCGAACAGCTCGGGGGCGATCTCCCCGACGTGGCGGTTGCCTGCGTCGGCGGCGGATCCAACGCCATGGGCATGTTCTATCCGCTGGCGGAGACCGGGATCGAACTCGTCGGCATCGAAGCGGCGGGCGAGGGCATCCTCACCGGCAGGCATGGTGCGTCGATCTCGGCCGGGACGCCGGGGGTTCTCCATGGGACGCGAACGCTGATGCTCCAGGACGCCGACGGTCAGGTACAGGAAGCCCACTCGATCTCTGCCGGACTGGACTATCCCGGAGTCGGCCCGGAGCACGCCTACTTCGCCACGAACGGTCTCGCTCGATACGTGGCGGTCACCGACGACGAGGCCCTGGAGGGTGTCGAACTCCTTGCACGGACCGAAGGGATCATCCCCGCCCTCGAGTCCGCCCACGCGGTGATCTGGGTGAAGAACGCAGCGGCGGAACTGGCAGGCAAGAAGGTGCTCATCAACGTGTCCGGTCGAGGAGACAAGGACGTCGAGCAGATCGGTCGATATCGAGAGGAGCGTCTCTGATGGGTCGAGCATCGATCGAGGAGATGTTCGCCCGCACGAAGGTCGAAGGCCGTGCAGCGTTCCTGCCGTTCATGACTGCCGGTCTGCCGACGCCTGACGAGTCGGCCTCCCTGTTCCGGGCGATGGCCGACGCAGGCGCCGACGGATTCGAAGTTGGGATTCCCTACACCGATCCGTTGATGGACGGCCCGGTCATCCAGCAGGGGAGTGACACCGCCATTCGCGCTGGTGCAACGCTCGATGTCAGTATCGGCATCCTCGGTTCAGTCGCTCGCGAGACGGCGAAGCCGACCATCGCGATGACGTACGTGAACCCGATCTTCAGACGAGGGGTGGACCGCTTCTGTGAAGAGCTGGCGGAGGCGGGTGCGGATGCCGTCATCGTTCCAGATCTTCCTGTCGACGAGTCGCAGTCGCTCCGGATCGCGGCCGAGCGTCACGGGCTCGGCGTCGTGCTGTTCGTCGCGCCGACGTCCGATGCGAAGCGAATCGAAGCCGTGGCGGATGCCGACCCCGTGTTCATCTACGCAGTCGCCGAGATGGGCGTCACCGGCGAGCGGGCCGAGTCGGGATCGCATGTCGTGGAGATCGCCGAGCGTGTTCGGGCCGTCACCGAGGCGCCGATCGTCTTCGGTGTCGGGATCTCCAATCCCGAGCAGGCCGCCGCAGCCGGCAAGGTGGCCGATGGCGTGATCGTCGGGTCCGCACTGGTGCGGCGCGCCCTCGAGGCCGACTCCGCCGAAGCCGCCCGCACGTCCCTGGCAACGGCCGTCTCCGACATCGCAGCCGCGCTGAGAGCCTGACGTCTCCGGAGACCTCGACGGCATTGAGCCGTTGGGCCGTGCGCCGCCTTGTTTGTGGTGCGACGACAGGAATGTGCCCGTTCTCGGGGCTGGGGAAACTGTCGACTGTCAACTGTGAACTGTGAACGACCCACGACCCAGAACTCACGACCCAATAGAGCAACGGTCACCGATGTTGGTGATCGTGTTCCTCAGCCAGGGAGTGGGGGGAGTGGGGATGCGGCAAAGGAATTGACGATCTCGGTGACCGTTGCGTCGCGCACCCTAGTAACTAGTTACCGAGGAGTGGTGGATTAGTTGCACATTCCACCAAAAAATGCAACCGAAGTTGCGGTCTGTTCTGGTGCCGGAGGTGGGACTCGAACCCACACGTCCTTTCGGACAATGGTGTTTGAGACCATCGCGTACTACCAATTTCGCCACTCCGGCCGTGTGTCTCAAGACGAGAATACCAATCACAGCTTGGGTCCGACGAACTCTTCGAGAGCGTTCACTGACTCTCTTCTGGCTATCGAGGTGTTCCGCGCATTCATTTGGCGCCAATCGATGTTCAGAGCATCGAGAGAAGCCGTGAAGATGCGGCGGATGTCCAGAGAGGCGTTGGTGAAGACATACCGCACGTACTCGTACCGCTTCACTCCGTTCTTCGTCTGCCGCTTCACAGGGTTGATGAAACGGCAACCATCGCTATGCAGGAGGCCGCGTACGAGTTCTCGGTGATCCGATTCGTGTAGCGGTCGCTGCCAATCTGCCAAGACGATGGTCCGCTCGTGCTTGCGGCCCGGACCGTGTTGCGGGAGAGCGCAGGGCCAGTGTTTCCAATAAGTATTGATGTAGGAGCAGCCGATTCCTTCGGAGCTTGCTGCCTCGATTCGCCCGCTCACAGTGATCATTGTGACGGCGACCTCGACAGCGATCCCTGGGTACTCCCAGGCGCAGGCGATCCGGAGTC
>CBDTYK010000206.1:0-4120 GCA_965364595.1 uncultured bacterium | reverse complement strand
GAGGAGCCGCGGCATGCCCGGACGAACGCATCGAGCATCAGCCGATACGGGTCTGCGCCTCCTGTCACGACGCGGTCTTGGCTCCGATCGGGCCGCTCGATCACGTAGTGATCGTCTGCATCCGATGGGGTGTAGGCGCGGTCGACGATGATGGTCCCAGTCGTTGCACGGATCTCCAGCAGCTGACGCTCAGGCATCTCGAACGAGCAGAGTGCCGTGGCGATTGCCTCTTCGGTCGCCAGTGTCACCGCGGTCGTGATGTCCACGCCTGTCGGTCCGATGTTGGACGTGACATCCCGGACGGTCGGGTTGTCGAACAGCTCCAAGATGGGTGACAGTGTGTAGATGCCGACATCCCACAGGGCTCCGCCGCCGTGCTCGGGCTGCCACCGGTAGTTGTCGGAATGGTCCGGGCCGATCGTGAAGCTGAACTCCGTCCGGATCGAGCGGATCTCGCCGATCGAGCCCGAACGGACTTCGTCGATGACGGCTTGCGTGCGGGGATGGAACGGTGTCATGAATGCCTCGGCGAGAACGACGCCGGCGGCTCGGCACGCCGCGTACATGGCCGCGACGTCATCGGGAGCTGTCGCGAGTGGCTTCTCGCACAGCACGTGTTTGCCTGAGGCTGCTGCGCGCTCGGTCCAATGGCGGTGGAGGTCGTTGGGGAGCGGGATGTACACCGCCTCGACGGAGGGCTCGTCCAGGACCGCCTGATACGAGTCCCGCGCGACGTCGGAGAATTCGGACGGGATCTCCGAGTTCGATGCCACCGCCACGATCTCGACCTCGTTCGAAGCGTCGACCGCCGGGTAGATCGCCGCCCGTGCCACGAATGAGTTGGCGCCGATCACGCCAAGCCGAAGCGGCTCATTCAAGTGTGATCACGCTCCCGCCCTCGGAAGCCGACCGGTGCCCGGCTTCGAGCACTCGGACCACATCTCGGGTGGATTCAGGCGTCACCGCCAGCGGCTCACCGAGTAGGAGATGGTCTGCGAGGTTCGCGTGGAATCCCCAGCCCGGGTGGTCGGCGGGCTCGACGGTCGTCATCGAGCCGTCGAACCGCTGTACTTCCAGTGCAACCGGCGCCTCGGCATGATGTGACTCTTCCCGGACGAATCCACGCCCGGGCTCGAGCCGTTCGTTCACGAGCGGCCGATAGTGGCCTTCGAGGGTTCCCGAATCGCCCTGGACGTAGAACTTCGGTCGACGGATCGCTGCGATGTCCGACTGGCGAAACGTCGCTTCTCGACCATCCGACCACATCATGTGGAGCGTCAGTTGGTCCAGATTGGTGACGTCGTGCCATACGCGTTTGTGACCGACGCACCGGATCGTGGTCGGCATGGAGCCGTAGAGCTGGATGATCCAGTCGACGTGATGGCTGCCCCAGTCATAGATGGCTCCGCCCGAGATCGACTCTTCACTGTGCCACGCCCGACACGGGTGCCCGAAACCGCCGACGAAGGTCTCGACGTTGAAGACGTCTCCGATCTGACCGGACTCGACGACCGATCGAAGGGCCAGATAGTCCCGATCCCAGCGACGCGACTGATGAACCGTCACGAGTAGATCGCGTTCGTCAGCCATCGAGACCAGCTGATTGGCGTCCTCGGTGGTGAGACACATCGGCTTCTCCACGACCGCATGGATCCCGTGTCCGAGCAGCTGCTTGGCGATCGGGGCGTGATAGACCGGGGGAGTGGCGACGATTGCGAGATCGATTCCGCCGTCGTCGAGCATCTCGCTCACGTCGGCATAGGTCCGGACGTCCGGGAAATCCGACTCGGCGGCCTTCCGCCGCTCGTCGCTGGTGTCTACGGCGGCGACGAACTCGAGTCCCTCGGTCTCGGCACACGCAAGACCATGGGTGTAGCCCATGCCGCCGTATGGCCCGTATCCGATCACGCCAACCGACAGTGTGTCGTTCGACGATCGCCCGGTGGCCACCCGATCGAGATACGTCATCAGCTCGGGGCTGGCGTCGATCGCCTCGAGCTCGATTCCGCTGATCACCTGTGTCTGGTCCCCGTCGGTTCGTTCGATCAGGACGACTCGGTCGGCGAATCCGATGTTCACCTGTGCGAGCACCCGATCGCCGTCTTGCGGCGTCAGCCCGAAGATCGCAGAGGTCACCGGTACCTGATCGGGGAGCCGCGTCGCAGCTGTCGAATCGGTGAGTTTGATGAACCATTCCGTTCGTGGGAAGGCGGGGTCGCTCGTGTCGTATGTGATCGGAACATGCATGTGTGTGGGGACCTCAGCGGCAGCGTGCCAGCAACGGTATCGGCGTCCTCGCCCTAGTGGCGACCCGAGACCGCCGGTAGCCTCGGAACCATGCAACAGATCGCTGCCGGAATTCACCAGGTGTCCAAGGGCGTCAACGCGTTCATCGTGGACGGTGATGACGGCGTCGTGCTGATCGACACCGGCCTTCCAAAGCGCCACGGAGCGATCCTCGCCGGGCTGTCGAGCATCGGGCGCAAACCCGAGGACATCGCTGCGATCGTGATCACCCACGGGCACGCCGACCATGCTGGAGGGGCGGCCGTGCTCAAACGTGAGTCTGGCGCTGCCCTGATCGCATCCGAGACCGACGCACCGGTCGTACGGGGCGACTCACCGGCTCCTGCGCCGCCGATGATGGACTTCCCCGTCCTGCGCCATCTCGTCGGTCTGGTTCCGGCGGCAGAGGGGGTAACAGTCGATCACGCGGTCCTGGAGGGTCCGGTGCCAGTCGTGGCCGATCTCACTGCCGTTCCCACACCCGGTCACACGGCCGGGCACATCTCACTCTTCCTGGACCGCCAGGGTGGGGCGCTGTTCGCCGGGGACTCTGCAATGTCGACGAGGTCGGGCGGTGTCCAGCGAGGATTCATGAATCGGAGGTCGGCGACCTTCGATTCGAGTCTCCGAGCGATGGCCGACCTCGAGTTCGAGATCGCCTGCTTCGGGCATTCTGCGGCCATCGTCGGCGGAGCGAGCAGCTCGTTCCGGGCGTTCGTCGCCGGAATCTGAATCAACGGTTGTCGGCCCGAGCGGCGCGCAACACCTCGTCGATCGGTGACTTGGCGAGGTCGCCGACTTCCTGGACGTAGTCGTAGCCGAAGCGGCCCTTGATGCAGAGGTTGCCGTGTGTCACCGAATGGTCGAGCGGTGATGTGACCTTCACGATTCGGTTGTCCTGTACGTGGAGTTCGAGGTTGCAGCCGATCGCACAGTATGAACACACTGTGCGGGTCACCTTCTGCTCGTCCTCGTTCCAGATGCCGGCCCGACGCATCTCATATTCGGAGCGGAACTGGAGCGCTCCGGTGGGGCAGACTCCGACGCAGTTGCCGCAGAAGACACAAGCGGAGTCGGTGAGCGGTGTATCGAGTTCGGTCGAGATTCGGGCGTCGAACCCCCGGCCTGGGCTTCCTCGCCGCACGCCTGCACGCACTTGTAGCAGAGGATGCAGCTGGCGTAGTCGCGGATGTAGAGGGCGTTGTCGACCTTGACAGCCTGGTCGACGGTCTCCGCCGTCGAACCGTCCGGTTCGGGATGGTGGCCGGGGTGCCGACGGTCGCGGTCGTCGTGGGGGCCGGACGGCGGACCGTATCGTGAGGCGTCGACGCCGTACCGCTCCATCCACGGTGCCATCTCGCTCTGGGAGAGATCAGCGGACGAGTCGAGGAACTCGAGGACCATCTTCCGGGAGTGACGTACTCGTTCGGAGTCGGTGTCGATGACCATCCCTTCCTCGACCTCGCGGGAGCACGACGGGACCAGCGTCCGTGCCCCTTCGACCTCGACGACACACACCCGACAGACGTTCACCGGAGTCAGCGTCGACACCCAACACAACGTCGGCTGCTCGTTGCCGATCTCCCGGCAGGCGTCGAGGATGGTGGAACCCACGGGCACGGTCACAACTTCACCGTCGATGGTGATCGAGACGGTCACATTGCACCCGCAAGTAGACAGTTGACAGTAGACAGTTGACAGTTCCCGCAACGCAGCAAGTCGAAGCGTCCAGGGGCGCTACGCCTGCCCTCAACTCGGCGCTGATCGCGGTTCAACTGTGAACTGTGAACTGTGAACTGTGAACCCACGTCGTGAACTGTGAACTGTGAACTCA
>CBDTYK010000205.1:0-4133 GCA_965364595.1 uncultured bacterium | reverse complement strand
AAGTCTGGAGTCGTGGTCTTGCCGATGAGCACGGCCCCAGCTTCGCGAAGCCGCGCCACAGCGGGCGCATCGCTGTTCGCAGGCTCCGAGCTCGTGAGCAGCGAGCCCTTGCGGGTCGGCCATCCAACCGTATCGAACACGTCCTTGATCGCTACCGGGACGCCGTCGAGCGGTCCGAGCGGTTCTCCTGCGTCGTACCGGTCCTGAGAAGCCCGCGCCTGTCGGAGACTCTCATCAGGGTCGAGATGGCAGAAGGCGTTCACTGCCGAGTCGAGATCCTCGATTCGTTGGAGCAGATGCCGGGCGACCTCGACAGGGCCGAGGGTTCTGGTCGTGTACCCAACCGTGATCTCCACCGCCGTCAGCGTTTCGATCTCGGCGGCTCCGGTCATGGAGTCATTCTCGTCGGTGCACTCGGGTGATGCCTTTCGAATCAACGGGCGCGCAACGAAATGCACCGGGTGTCACTTGTCAGCGACAGGGCCGTACGCTCTTGCGTCGATGACCGATCGATTCCACTATCCGTACGCGCACCGAGCCGATGTCGTCGACGACTATCACGGCACCACCGTCGCCGACCCGTACCGCTGGCTGGAAGACCCACACACCGAAGACACCCGGGCGTTCGTCGCATCCCAGAACGACGTGACCCTTCCCTACCTGGCGGACCTGCCGGAACGGACCGCCCTGGCGGATCGGATGCGGGAGACGTGGAACGTTCCGAGGACGTCGGCACCAGTCGCCAGGAACGGCGTGAAGGTGTGGACACACAACGATGGTCTGGCCGACCAGCCATCGATCATGGTCGAGGATGCCTCCGGTGATCGGCGGGTTCTCATCGATCCCAACACGATGTCCGACGACGGGGCGGTGGCGATCACCCAGATGTCGCTCTCCCCCGACGGAGCACTGTTGGCATACAACGTCGCCGAGGCCGGCAGTGACTGGCAGGTGATCCGGTGTGTGCGGACAGCCGACGGTTCGCAGCTCTCAGATGAGATCCGACATGTGAAGTTCAGCGAGGTGACGTGGCACGGCGGCGGGTTCTTCTACAGCAGGTTCCCCGCCGTCGACCCGACCTCGACCGAGACCGTTCGGAACCAGACCGTCTGGTATCACACGCTCGGCACCACCCAGGACGAAGATCGTCTCGTCTTCGAGAACCCCGACGATCCCGATCCCGGATACGCAACGCTCAAGACCCCCGACGAGAAGTACCTGGTGCTGATCGAGTGGGTCGGAACCTCGCGAGCGAACGGTGTGCTGTATCGCCCGCTCGATGATGACGACGCCGACTGGGTCAGGCTGGTCGAGCCCGGCAAGGGCCAGCACCTGGTCCTCGCCCACGTCGACGGCGAGTTCATCGTCCACACCGACGTCGATGCGCCGAACGGTCGGATCGTGAGGATCCCGCTCGACGACCCGTCGCTCTCTGTCGACGTCGTCGCCGAGGCAGACCATCCGATCGCCGCTGCGGGCGCTGCCGCCGGGGGCTTGTGGATCATGTCGCTCGAGCAGGCCTCCCACCGGATCCGCCTCACCGGCCTCGACGGCGCCGAACGGGACACCGTCGAACTGCCGGAGCCGGGCACGGTGTCCGAAGTCAATGGTCGATTCGCGGACCCCGACATCTACATCGGATTCCAGTCGTTCCTCCGTCCCCCGTCGGCGCTCCGCTGGCGGGAGGGCGACTCGGAGCTCTTCGCCGGCGCCGACCTTCCGCCGAACGCCGAAGACATCACGGTCGAACGTGATCACGCCGTCTCGAGTGACGGTGCGGAGGTCGGGATGTTCGTGCTTCGGCACCGCACGACATCACTGCCTGCGCCGGTCGAGCTCTACGGGTACGGGGGATTCACCATCGATCTGACGCCCATGTTCAATCCCGCCCGGTTGGCGTTCCTCGAGGCGGGTGGTGTCGTTGCATCGACCAACCTCCGCGGTGGCGCCGAGCTCGGTGAGGAGTGGCACATCCAGGGGATGCTGGGCAACAAGCAGCAGGTCTTCGACGACTTCGCCGCCTGCGCCGAGCACCTGATCGATCGAGGCGTGGCGACCGCAGAGACACTGGCGATCCGTGGCGGCTCGAACGGTGGCCTGCTCACGGCGGCGGTGATGCTGCAACGGCCCGAGCTGTTCGGCGCCGTCGTGTCACAGGTCCCGGTCGCCGACATGCTCCGCTACCAGCTGTTCACCGCCGGCCGCTACTGGACAGTGGAATACGGGGACGCCGTCGAGGACGCCGACGCGTTCGAGTGGCTGATCCGATACTCGCCGTACCACCGTGCGCTCGACGCCGATGCGGCTGCGCTCCCGCCGTTGCTGATCACGACCGCAGAGACCGACGACCGTGTCGTGCCGATGCATGCGCTCAAGCTCGCGGCCGCCCTGCAGCACGCGGCCGGTGGATCCTCGGCACAACCTTTGCTGGTCCGGGTCGAGACGCGGGCGGGTCACGGGATGGGGAAACCGACCTCGAAGCTCATCGAGGAGTCGGCCGACATCTTCGGCTTCATCCTCCATCACTGCCGTCCGGAGTAGACCTCCAGGATCCGCTCGCTCGTCGCCGGCCAGACGTCGAGCGACCAGTCCCCGAAGTCCTCGTCGGCGATCGAGACGGCAGCCAGCCGAGCTTCGGGGTCGACCCAGAGGAACGAGCCCGAGCCACCGAAGTGACCGAACGTCTCGGGGCTGTTCGACGGGGCAGTCCAGTGCGGGTGTTTGCTCCCGCGCACCTCGAACGTCAATCCGAACGGGTTGGGATCGAACGAGGTCATCCCGGGCAGCATGCCCGCCAGCTCCGGGAAGTGCGGGCGGGTCGCCATTGCCAGGGTCTCCGCCGACACCAGTGTCGGTTTCAGGAGCTCGCGGGCGTAGATGAGCAGGTCCGTGATGGTGGAGTGCACGCCGTGGGCAGGCGATCCACGCAGCTCGGTGGCCGACATCCCGAGTGGCCGGAACACCGCCTCGCTCAAGTAGTCGGCGAAGGCCATCTCGGTCCGCGTCTCGAGATGGTCACAGAACGCCTCGATCCCGGAGTTGGAATACACCCGGCGGCGCCCCACCGGCGAGATCTGCTTTCCGGAGTCGAATCCGAGCCCGGATGCGTGGGCGAGTAGATGCCGAACCGTTGAGCCTTCGGGACCGGCGGGCTCGTCGAGTGTGATGGACTCCTCTTCGAGGGCGACGAGCGCAGCGAGCCCGACCATCGTCTTCGATATCGAGGCGATCCGGAAGGGCGCGTCGGGGTCCGGGCCGGCGCCGAGCGTCCCGTCGGGATCGGTGACACCGATGCTCGCCCAGCCGACCGGCCAGTCGCTCGTCCAGAGGGTCAGGTCGTCCATGGCCGGGAACCTAATCGGGTCCGGGAGACAGTCGGTCTGGCCTCAGCCCGCCTCGAGATCGGCGACCAACCGGGCCCCGTCCCGACCGCAAACGAGTTCGATCTCGACCGCCTCTGTGCCGGCGACTGCGGCAGCCACTTCCGGGATCATCGCCGAGACCGCCGCCCCCGGGCAACTCGTCACGGCGTAGGCACCGTGCCCAGCGAGCGTGGCGGCATCGATGTCGTATCGCTGTGAGGCCCAGGCGAACAACGCCACCGTCGTTTCCAGTTGCTCAGCCGTGGGTTCCTGGATGTCGAAGTCTCCTTCCATGCACACGAGGAAGTGGCCGGTCGGGTCGTACTCGGTTCCGGTGTCACCACGGAAGCGGACCTCCCGTCCTTCGTATGCCAGACCCGATCGATCCACCAAGAAGTGGTAGGCGAGGTCCGGCCATCCGAGCGATTGGTGGTAGCGCTGATGCTGACGCGCCCGCGCCGGGCCCTGTGTTGCGGCAGTCTGGCTGACGGCCGTGTGATGCAGCGTGAGGCGGACCGGCATGTGCTCGACCATCGCGCCAGACACCGGCTCCGCCCCCCACGCCTCTCGGCAGGCCACCACAACCGACACTGCAGGAATCGTGGTGGTGGGATCGATCCTCGCCGTTGTCGAGGTCGGTCGCACGGACGTGGGCGCCGATGCAGGCGGCACGGACCGTGCCGTCGACGGTGGAGTGGTTGGCCGGGGTGGCGAACCCTCGACTTCGGGCTCGACCGAGAGAACGACACGGGCGCCGAGGGCACCGGCGCC
>CBDTYK010000204.1:0-4139 GCA_965364595.1 uncultured bacterium | reverse complement strand
ACGGACTGTTGGACACGGCCGTCGAGATCGGGCGCCCTGAGCGGTGGGCCGACCTGCGGTTCGAGGCGCCGGTTCCCCGTTCACTCCGGGGGCTGATACACGTGGAGGCCGACTCGATCAACGGCGTCTCGGGCGAATGGCTTCGCACGCCACCACTTCCTGCTCACCGACCGGTCATCTTCTACATCCACGGCGGTGGGTTCGTGGTGGGGAGCCCAGGGATGGAGCGACCCTTCATCGCCCACCTCGCCGCCGCGGCACGAGTCGATGCCTTCTCGGTCGACTATCGGCTCTCTCCGAGACATCGCTTCCCTGCAGCACTCGTCGACGTCACGAAGGCGTATCTCGGGTTGTTGGAACGGGGGATCGGACCGGAGCGGATCTTCGTCGCCGGCGATTCGGCCGGCGGCAACCTGGCCGCAGCACTCCTGGTTCGGCTTCGAGACGAGGGGCTGCCGCTTCCGGCCGGCGCGTTGCTCTTCTCCGCCTGGCTCGACCTTGCCGTGACCGGCTCGACGATCGAGACCAACGCCGCAACCGACTACCTGCCGGTCAGGGACACCGACCCGGCCGAGCACTACCTGGGTGGAGCCGATCCGAACGATCCGTGGGTGTCTCCGCTCTACGCCGACCTGTCGGGGCTCCCTCCGATGCTGATCGCAGCGGGAGGCCGTGAGATCATCCTCGACGATTCGACCCGGTTCGCCGAACGCGCCTGGGAGGCAGGGGTGGAGGCGACGTTGTACGTCGAGGAGGACATGTTCCACGCCTGGGCGAGTGTCGTCCCCGAGCACCCGGTCTCGAAACGCACCTTCATGATCGCCGCCGACTGGATCGAGTCACATCGTTCTTGTGACGGAAACAGTGGATATACAGCTGTTTCCGTCACAAGAACGGATTCACTGGAGGGCGATCAGGACCACGCCGGATACGACCAGCAGGACTGAGCCGATGAGTGCCGAGTCGACGCGCTCATCACCCTTGAGGAAGACGATCCCGAGCATGATCGCCCAGATGCCCTGGGTCGCTTGGAGGATCCCGACCACCCACGCCGGCAGATAGCCGAAAGCGGTGAACTGACTCAGCAGCGCCAAGCTGGTGGTCACGCCGGCAGCCACGAACCACCATGGGATCGAGTGGACGTTGGCGGCGATTCGCTCCTTCATCGTGCCGCGCACCACGTCGATCAACGTGAGCACGGTGAAGGCGGCGAGCGCTCCCAGGAATGCCCCGATCAACGAACTGTCGAAACGCTGCAGGCCCCACTTTCGGATCACGAACGCCGTCCCGAAGAACATCGGCGCCGCCAGAGCGATGAGGTACGAGGACAGCGGCACCCGATCGCCTGCGGTCAGCCCGGCAGCGCCGGCCCGGACCCGCACCAACCACAGCAGCCCGGCGATCACAAGCAGGCCACCAAAGGCCTCGATGACCGTGAGCTCCTCGCCGAGTGCGAACCATCCCACGATCGCAGCTATGAACGGAGTGCCGGTGATGAACGCGCTGGCCCGGCTCGGCCCGATCAGCCGGACGGCGCGCAGGTTGAACGACCGCCCGAACACCGTTCCCACGATTCCACCGAGCAACAACGCGATGAAGCCAGCGGCGCTCCATGGCGGGCGCGTCGCCAGCGAGGCCACCACGCCGAGCACCACCACGTTGACGAACACGGTCATCAAGACACCGTCGTCACCCTTGCGGTGCCGCTGGCCGATCCTGATCAGAACCGATGACGCCGCGAAGAAGAACGCAGAGCCGATGCCGAAGACGAAACCCATCAGCGCAGACGCGTCCGTTCTTGTGACGCTCGCATCGCTGTTCCGCGCGTTTCCGTCACAAGAACGGACTCAGCCGAGCTTTTCGGCGAGCCAGCGGAACGTGGCGGGTGCCCAGTCGTCGAAGTACTTGAACGCGCAGTGCCCGGCGTCGGCATAGACGCGCGCCTCCTTCCCCGTGACCGGACCGTGTTCGAACATGAAGTAGATGTTGCCGATCGGCGCCAGGTGATCGTGTTTGCCGTTGACCATCAGCACCGGCATGGTGATGTTCTCGAGGATCCCCTGCTCCGACAGCGCCCACGTCTTGAACTTCTCGCGCTCGTGCTCGGCGGTCGTCGGCTGGAAGAAACCGGGGCCTCCCGGCTCGCCGAACGCCCACGACGCACGCTTGTTGGCGTGATTCACGAACTCCGCCAACTCCTCGTCGCTCATGACGTAGCCGAACGGGTGGCCGGCATTCGCTGCGACCGCCTTGACCTTCCCAGGAGCCGTGCCGGCGAGCTGCATCACCGAATACCCACCGCGGGAGATCCCAAATGCCCCGATCCGATCGGCGTCGACTTCCGGGCGTCCGGCGAGCCAGTCGAGGGCGGCCTCCCACGCCGATACCGAGTCCGGTGCCCACGGGAACGGATTCTCTCCGGTGCCTGGGGCGTCCATCACGAGCGAGGCCATGCCCTCGTCGATGCACATCTCACCTGCCCAGCCGCGATCCTCCTTGAACACGTCGGCTCCACACATGATCAACACGGCAGGGGCCGGGTTCTCAGCGGACGCACCGGCCGGGGCTCGGAAATGCGAGCGGATCGACTTGCCCTGATGGGGCACCTCGACCACTTCGAGCGGCGGGTCGAGGTGGGCGCTCGCCTTGCGGTAGGCGCGAGCACAGTCCTCGGAGATGGACTTCTTGACGTCGGTGATCTCGGCGGGGAAACGCCCGATGGCGTAGAAGGGCTTCGCCTGGAGGTACTCGCGGCGAGAGCCTTCGAAGTCCCCGGCCTCTTCGAGCCGGTCGCCCTCGTCTTCGTGGCGCTTTCCGGCCTCCTTCCACACCGGGACCCACTTGTCCTGGGTGGTGCCTTCGAGCCGGGAGACGATCTCTTTCAGTTCGTCGAGGTCGTCGACCATCGAGAGCCAGCGCCGATAGAACCCGCCGTGTTGGACGACGAACGGGTCTTCGGACGGGGCGAAGGTCAGTTCGGTGGTCATGGCACTCCTCTGATCGACGTTCCCGCCAGCGTACTCCTACAATCGATTGCAGAACCGACCAAGGACGCTTTTCTCGATGACCATCCCGCTGTCCCCGATCGACGACACCGGCCTGCAGGAGAAGTTCGACGAGTGGATCGGCTTCATCGAGCGCTCGCACCACGGATCCAACCCGAGGATCAACCACGGCTCGGCGTTCACGCCGCTCACCAAGCCGCTCGCCGAGTCACGGGTCGCGCTGGTCACCACTGCCGGAGCGCACCTCGACACCCAGGAGCCGTTCCACGTCGAGACCGTCGCCGGCGACCCGACTCATCGCATCCTCCCCGACGACCTCGACCCGGCGAGGCTCCGCTTCACCCACACCCATTACGACACGTCATCGGCCGAACAGGACCCCAACTGTGTGTTCCCGATCGACAGACTGCACGAGCTGGTAGAACGCGGCCGCATCGGCGAGGCGAGCCCCGTACACATCGGGATGATGGGCTTCAACCCGGACCCCTCGCCGATTCAGGACCAGCTGGCGCCTCGGGTCGCCGGGATCCTCGCCGACGCCGAAGTCGACGTGGCGATCATGGTGCCCGGCTGACCGATGTGCCACCGGTCGGTCGGACTGGTTCAAGGGACGGTGGAAGCGAGCGGCATCCCGACCGTCACGATCTCGATGCGTCCGGACGTGACCTACGGCGTCCGCGTGCCCCGGGCCGCATACGCCCGATTCCCACACGGCAACCCGTTCGGAGAGCCGCACCACCCCGAGCAACACCACCTGGTCTTCGAGGCGCTGCTCCAGTTGCTGGAAGACGCCGAGGAGCCGACATTCGTCGAGTTGCCGTTCAGATGGAGGAGATGGAAACAATGGCTGTGACAGCACACGAGCGGGTCGCCATGGCGACGGAACAGATGTCCGACGCCATCTACGCCGCTCTCGATGCCATCGATGGGTATCTCGACACGGTCACCCATGTCGCGTCGGAGCAGCGCGATGCGACCGAACCGAACGAGCAACTGATCAAGCGGATGGAGCAGTTCGAGAAACGAGCGAGAGAGATGACGTCAGTGATCGAGAACGATGTGCTGACCAACCTCAACTTCTGCACGGACCGCCTGTTCAGCGTCAAGTCCGCCGAAGAGGGCGAGTTCATCTGA
>CBDTYK010000203.1:0-4153 GCA_965364595.1 uncultured bacterium | reverse complement strand
GGCCAGGGTCGCCAGGACCAGAACTCCTACAAGTCCGGCACGTCGCATCCACACGGTCACTGACCCGTGGCGATTCTGGCGAGCATTCTGATGTGGCGAAGGCGTCACGTGGGCCTCGTCCTCGCCTTCATTCCGTCCACCTTCGCGATCTACATGCTGCCGCAGTACGTGATCGGCCCCGAGTACCTGAGACTGTCCGGCAACAACGAACAGTTCTTCCCGTTGCATCTCGCGCTGTTCGTGCTCGCAATGGGAGTCTTCCTGTTCGCCTGGAACGCCGTCGAAGACGAGCGGCTCCGACCGCACTCTCGGCCCAGTGATCGGATGCGGGCGATGGTGCTCGTCGCAGTGGCCGGATTCATCTTCGTGGGACGCTGGCTCCCTGCGCTCATCGAACTCGTCGAAGGGACACCTGCCCTCGCAGACTTCCGAGTGAACCCGACGTCGTTCCTGCTGATCGGATGGCTCGACCTGGGGATCGTGGTCCCTGCAGCCATCACGGCGGCCTTCGGCCTGCTTCGCGGTGCCCGGTGGGCGCGCAAAGCCGCATACGCCGTCATCGCCTGGTTCGCTCTCGTACCGGCATCGATCGCTGCGATGGCGATCACCATGGTCGTCAACGACGACCCCAACGCCGATGCAGGCACCATGTGGGTGTTCACCGTGGCGGGCGCGCTGTTCACCGTCGGAGCTGCGGCGCTCTTCACGCCTCTGTTCCATCGCGACCACTGAGCCCAAGGCGGCAGCACCGGTAGGCTGACCGGATGGCCGACGGCGTGTACGAAGACTTCGCACGATGGGGTGAACACGCCCGGGAGTCGCCGCTGTACCAGGAGCTTGCCGCCCGTGTCTCCGATGACGACGAGCTCATCGCACTCGTCTCGGACATCGAACACCTCCCGCGGCCGAACATGCTGTTCGGTGCGGTTCAGTTCCTGCTCGGCACCGACCACGAGCTGTCGCGGTTCTATGCCAGCCGGACCGAGAGCCCCGTCGGCCCCGCCGGGGCCTTCCCGATCTTCAAGCAGTTCGCTCTCGATCACGCCGAAGAGATCGTCGATCTGGGCCGGACGCGATTCGTCCAGACCAACGAGGTGCGGCGGGTGGCGGCGCTCATGCCCGCACTCATGCGTGAGGCCGACCGGCTCGGCGAGCCCGTCCACCTGATCGAGGTCGGAGCCTCGGCGGGTCTCAACCTCTGCCTCGACCGTTTCCAATACGACTTCGGCGGGCTGGAGTTCGGCCATTCCGACGTTCATCTGCGAGTCGAGCTCGAAGGTGACGTCGACGTCCCGACCCGTGCCCCCTACGTCCAGCGCCGGGTCGGCATCGACAAGAACCCCGTCGACTTGAACGATCCCGACGACCTGCGCTGGCTCGAGTCGCTGATCTGGCCCGAGCAGGTCGAACGTCGGCGTCGACTCCGCTCCGCCGTGAGGGTGCGAGCCACCGTCCAGGTCGAAATGGTGCGAGCCGATGCGTCTTCGGCGATCGGGGGAGTGATCGATCGGCTGCCCACGGCCGGCCCGGCGATCGTGTTTCACGCCTTCACGATCAACCAGTTCAACGAGGAGCAGCGGGCTCGATTCGATCGAGCGCTCGAGGGGGCGTCGGCCCGCAGGTCGATCACGCGGATCGGGTTCGAGTACTGGGAGGGCACCGACGACTGGCCGGAGATCCGGGTCGGCCTCACCGAAGCATCATTGGAACCGATGATGCAAGCCCACCCCCACGGAGCCTGGGTCAGAGCGCTGTAGGGCTCGTTCCTCGCCGTTCCACGTTCCACGTTCCACGTCTCGCCCGTACCCGGGTTGCGCAAACACACGGCGAACGATGCAGAAGGCGTCACGCCGTGCGCCTCACGCTGCACGACCCACGCTTCCTGAAGCCTTCGATGGGCGACGAAGCCGTGCCCTTTGCGGCGCCTCGTATCACACTGGGCGTGAGGCGTGAAGCGAAGCGAGCCCTATGCCTTGCCGAACACGGGGACCATCGCGCCGTTCATGACTCCGGCTTCCCTGGTCAACAGGAACTCGGCGACCCCGGCGATCTCGTCAGGCGTCGGCCAGTTGACGTAGTCGGCATACGGGAGGGTCGCTCTCGTCGCCGGCGTGTCGATCACCGAAGGCAACAGCACGCTGGCCGTGACCTCGGTCGATTCGAGCTCCGACGCCACGGAACGGCCAAGGGCCATCACTGCGGCCTTCGCCATGTTGAATGTCGCCTGGCCCGGAGGGTTGTCGATCGCCGAGCGGCTCCCGACGAGCACAATCCGCCCGAACTCGGCTTTCTTCAGGTAGGGCAGTGCGGCCCGGACGGTGTAGAACGCCGACCGCAGGTTCAGGTCGAGCATCCGTTCGAGACGGACATCGTCGGTGTCCTCCACGTCACGTCCGCCTGCCCAGCCCCCCACCAACGAAGCGAGCCCGTGGATCGGGCCCCACAGGTCGTTGACGTCGGACATGAATTCGTTGACTGCAGAGGCGTTGGCGGCGTCCACTCGGCGCAGGAAGAGGCGGTCCTCGCCAAGCACGATCTCCTCTTCGAACTCGGTCGCCTCGTTCGGGAGCAAGTACGTGACAGCGAGCCGGACGTCCTCGTCGATGAGTCGACGGGCCAGGGCAGTACCCAGCCCTCCGGTGCCGCCGGTCATGACGATCGTTCGTGTCACAATCTTCTCCTGCTCTGGCCAACCCCCGCTGTGGGCGCATGGTAAGTTCCGAGAGGAGCACAGAGCGAGTTTCCTGGAGGATTCAGGTGGCATCCATCACGTTCGACGGTATCGGCAAGGTGTACCCAGGCGGTACGCGGGCGATTTACGACGTCAATATCACAGTCGACGACGGCGAGTTCGTCGTCCTCGTCGGTCCTTCCGGTTGCGGCAAGTCCACCCTGCTTCGCATGGTGGCCGGCCTCGAAGACGTGACAGAGGGCAACCTCTCGATCGGCGACCGCGTCGTCAACGATGTCTCGCCGAAAGACAGGGACATCGCAATGGTGTTCCAGAACTACGCGCTGTACCCGCACATGACGGTCTTCGACAACATGGCGTTCGGCCTGAAGCTCCGCAAGATGAACCGTGATGAGATCCAGCGGCGTGTCGAGGACGCAGCTCGCACGCTCGAGATCACCGAGCTCCTCGACCGCAAGCCCAAGGCCCTTTCCGGTGGTCAGCGGCAGCGTGTCGCGATGGGTCGCGCGATCGTCCGTGAGCCTTCCGCATTCCTCATGGACGAGCCACTCTCGAACCTCGACGCCAAGCTCCGAGTCCAGATGCGCTCCGAACTCGGCCTGCTCCACGCTCGGCTGGCAACAACGACGCTCTACGTGACCCACGACCAGGTCGAGGCCATGACGATGGGCGACCGCGTCGCAGTGCTACGCGCCATCGGCGGCAAGGAGATCACCAACCTCCAGCAGATCGCATCTCCCCGGACGCTGTACGACGATCCCACCAATCTGTTCGTCGCCGGCTTCATCGGCTCGCCGTCCATGAACTTCGTGTACGGAACGGTCGAGGCCGAGGGTGACCGTGTCTTCGCCAAGTTCGCCGGCCAACGAGTCGAGGTCGACAAGGCACGAGTCGCCGAGCGAGGGAGCCTTGCGAACTTCAAGGGCAAGGAGATCGTCATCGGTCTGCGCCCCGAGGGCTTCGAGGTGAAGGAAGCGGCGAGCTCGGACATGATCGTTCAGGATCGCACGATCGACGTCGAGGTCGGACTGGTCGAGCAGCTCGGCTCAGAGGCGTTCATCCACTTCGAGCTCGCGTCGCGGCCGGTTGTGACGCCCGAGCTGCAGGAGCTGCTCGAAGACGAAGGCACCGACATCGAGACGCTCGGTGACAAGTCCAAGTTCACGGCCAGAGTCGATCCCGACCTGACGCCGAAGCCAAGTAGCAAGGCGACGCTGGTCGTCGACACGACGAAGATGCACTTCTTCGACCCCGAAACCGGCCTGGCGATCATCTGAGCGGCGGCTTCGGCCGGCTCGTCGTGAGCTGTGCGTCGTGAGTATTGAGAGCGGGACGGTTGAACCGTCCCGCTCTCGCGTCCGGCATTGCCTCAGCACTCATGACTCACCACCCACGACAGCGGTGGGGACGCCCTCCAGGGCGGGCACTACGATCACGGAATGATCTCCATGAAATCGCTGG
>CBDTYK010000202.1:0-4157 GCA_965364595.1 uncultured bacterium | reverse complement strand
GCTCGATCACATGCGCGCCGGCGCCTCTTCCTTCGAGGAACTCGAGGAGTGCCTCACCGAACGCGTCTCCATGATGTGCCACTACGAGAGCATGGTCGGGCCTGGCCGAAGCGTCCAGCGGTTTCTCGATGGTTGCACCCCTTCGATGAAGCCGCTCCATGGCCGATCCGTGTGGAGAGCCGATCCGTGGCGCACCGAGCAACGGCACGCGTCAACTCCGGGTGTGATCATCGATCGATCGGGAGACCGCTCGGAACCGAGTCGGGAATCAGGTGATCGAGATCCTGTGCGGCCGGATCGGTCAGCGTCTCGAGAAACGCAACGAGATCGTCGATCTGCTCGTCGGACAGCGGCTCGAGTGTCACGAGTGCCGAGTCCAACGATTCCAGGGCCGCATCGACGGATACGGCTGTCGGTAGGCCGCCCAGTTCACCGCGCTCATAGGCCTCGCAGGTTCCGACCGGATCCAGATGATGACGGATCACCGTCGCCAGATCCGAATAGGCGCCATCATGCATCCACGGCCCGGTCAGCGACACGTTTCTGAGCGTCGGCGTCCGGAAGGCATACATGTCCGAATTGTCGCCGGTGACGAGGAACCGGCCAAGATCGTTCGGCGCATCGGGTGCCTTGCCGGGACCGACCTGAGGAACCCCGAGGGCGTGATAGGCCTGATCGGTCAGCAGCGGTCCGGAGTGGCATGCGACGCAGCCGGTCTCGATGAAGAGCTCCGCTCCCCGCTGCTCAGCGGCATCGAGCACCCCCTCCTCACCGCTCAAGAAGCGATCGAATGGGCTCTCGGTGAACGCAAATGCCTCGGCCTCATACGCCGCGATCGCTTCAGCAGCGTGACCGAAATCGAGATCCTCGGGAACGACCTCGGGGAACGCATCCCGGAACATCTCGACGTACTCAGGAATGCCGAGAAGCCGCTGCATGATCTCATCCCAGATCGCGGGAAGATCGGCGTCGTCGACCATGGCGATCTCGTTCAACTCTCCATGGACGTCGCGATCTCCCGGCATGCCTCGCATCTCATCGCGGGACGTCGGCGGGAACAGCGCCTGGACAGCCAGTGGCGACGATGGGGCTTCAGGCAACAGGTCGCCGGCAGGAGAGATGAACCCTCCCTCGGTTTCCATGACGCGTCCATCCCAGAACATCGTGTCCCAGAGTTCGGATCCGCGGTTGAAGATCTCCGGGGAGTTGCGGGGAACGAGATTCCGATCGAGCGCCAAGATCCGATCCGGCCCCAAGCCGACCCCTTTGGTACCGATCGGCAGGGGCAGACCATCGCCGGAGGCGAGGGCCGGGTGATGACACGATGCGCAGGCGATGTCGCGATTGCCGCTCAACTCCTTGTCGAAGAAGAGCGACTCTCCCAGTTCCACCATTGCGTCGGCCTGTTGGTCGATGGCGATCGGGGCGACACCATACGAATCGAAACTGTCGCGCAGAGCATCCGTGTCGGTCACCGTGGATCCGCATGCCGTTGCTGCCAATGCGCAGACAACGGCGGTCACACCGAAGCGAACGGTGCACCTGGTCAAGGCGTCCTCCCGAGCTGCTGGGTTCGACGCTACGGCGGAGCCTCGACAGGGTGAAGAGTCGAATTCCCCAATTGCGGGCCGTCACGGTCCTCGACACACAGTGGGCGAGCCGTGAAGACGGCTCGCCCACTCTTCAGGGCGTCAGATGAGAGGGACTCAGACGATCCAGAACCCCACCATCTCGCGCACGAACAGCTGTCGCGTCCTGGTGGTCGTGGAGACTTCCTTCTCGTCGTCGTCTTCGACATCGACCTGCGCCGAGTCGCTGTCGCCGCAACTGTTGGACCCGACCGAGACGGTCAACTCCGTCTCTTCATCATCGGTGTCGTCGTCCTCCACACCGAACAGATACACGGTGACATCGTCATCACCGGCATCGATCGTCACCGAGGAGATCGCATCTCCTTCGTCTCCGCCGGAGGTCGGCACGACGACCGCCTCGTCTTCATCGATCTCGAAGGTCACCTCGACATCCTGCGGCGCCGTCTCTCCCAAGGAGATGTCCACACGAGTGGTGTCGCCTTCGTCAACGTCGTACGAACCGTCGTCGAGATCGACCTCGATGTATACGCCGATGTCTACGAGATCTGTGTCGGACGCGCCGTCCGGATCCGTCACCTCGAGCTCGAACCGATAGGTACCAAGGCGGTTCGGCGTGAACATCGGATCATCGTCGTCATCGTCTGGCGAGAGGTCGCCGTCGTCGAGTCCCGAGCCAACGGGTGTGAACACTACGTCCCAGTCGAACACGAGCGTGTCGCCGTCGGGATCGGATGAGGAGGTTCCATCCAGCTCATAGGACGGGCCATACACGACGCAGCGATCGGCTCCGGCCCGGGCGATCGGCGCACGGTTCTCACTCGTCTTGTCATCGCTGCTGTCGTCATCGTCGTCGACTTTGCCGGGCCGCTCGTCGGGGCACTCCCCCTTTTCGTCGCCGTGGGCCTCATGGGCCTTCCACGCGTTTCCGCTCACGGTGATCGTGTGGGCATTGCCGGGGTTCCCAGGCGGGATGTGACACACGTCCACCTTTTCCTTCGGTCCTGCCGCCGCCGCGAGGGCGGGCACCATGAGCGCAAGGACAACCAACAGTGACAACGATGAACGCAGTCTCATCTCCACTCCAATCTCTCCACCAACCAACCTACGACAGTCGCTACGAAGTGGCAAGGGTGAATCGGGCCGCGCTCTCAACGACATCCGTCGAGCAGGACCTCAAGACCGTCCGCACTACGGTTCAGACGTGTCGCACTCCACCACGATCACTGTCCGCTTCGCCGACCTCGATCCCTACGACCACGTCAATCACGCTAGATATCTGACGTACTTCGAATCGGCCCGCGTAGAGATGCTCGATTCGGTCGGATTCGGGATGATGCGGATGAAGGAGGAGGGCTTTCAGATCGTGCTCGTGGACGTCTCGGTTCGTTTCCATGCCACAGCGAGCTTGCACGATGAACTGACGATCACCACAGACCTCCTCGAGAGTGGTCGGGCCAGTACCAGATGGCGGCAGCGGGCCAGCGTGGACGATCGTCTGATCGCAGAGCTCGAGGCGCGAGCAGCATTCACCGACCCGACAGGCCGTCCGATCCGCCCGCCCGAGGGCTTCACGGACGCAATCGCTCGCGCAGTCCGCAGCGGTTGACGGCGACTTAGGGTTCGAGAGAGACCCTCGAACCGAAACGGGAACCGAAGTGACCAGCGACACCGACCGATATCGCACCAACTACACCGACGAGATCAACGCTGCCTTCCTCTATCGGGTCGCCGCCGAGCTGGAGACCGACCAGGCGATCGCCGGTGTCTACGTCCGGCTCGCCGAGACCGAAGAGCAGCACGCCCAGCTCTGGGCCGAGCGGCTGCAGGCGGCAGGCGCAAGCCTGCCACCGAGCGAGCCCGATCTGCGCTCTCGCATCCTCGCCTGGTTGGCGAGGCGGACGGGACCGGGAGTCCTCGCGCAGGTGATGGCATCCACGGAGAAGTCGGGTCGGACGATGTACGACGATCAACCAGAGGCCGAGGGGACGTCGCTCCGTACGGACGAGCGGTCGCACGCCGTCGTGCTCGACGCACTCAGCAAGGGTGCATCGGGCGTGCCAGGCGGCGTGCTCGCCCGCCTCGAAGGTCGCCACAGGGCGGTGGGCGGCAACGCACTGCGAGCCGCTGTGCTCGGGGCGAATGACGGCCTGGTGTCCAACACGTCGCTGGTCATGGGGGTCGCCGGCGCCGCCTTCTCGGCTTCGGCGGTCCTCCTGTCCGGTCTTGCCGGGCTCTTGGCGGGTGCTGTGTCGATGGCGCTTGGCGAGTGGTTGTCCGTGCAGAGCTCGCGGGAGTTGCATCAGTCACAGATCGAGAGCGAGCGTCAGGAGATCCTGGAGATGCCCGAGGCCGAAGCCGAGGAGCTGGCGCTGATCTATCAGGCGAAGGGCATGCCGCAGGATCAGGCCGAGCGGGCAGCACGGGAAGTCATGAAGGACCCCGACGCCTTCCTCGACACAAAGGTCCGAGAGGAGCTGGGCATCGACCCCGAGGATCTGGGTGGGTCGGCCTGGGAGGCGGCGATCGCCTCGTTCTTCCTGTTCGCAGCCGGTGCGATCATCCCGG
>CBDTYK010000201.1:0-4170 GCA_965364595.1 uncultured bacterium | reverse complement strand
ACCACGATTTACTTCCACGATCCGAGGCTAGCAAGAAACGATGGGAGAACGTGGAGCACTACTTCGCGAGCCGCCCCTTCCCGCCCATCGACGTCTATCGGGTGGGAGACGCCTACTTCGTCTCGGACGGCCACCACCGGGTTGCGATCGCAAAGCAACGCGGCATCGAATTCATCGACGCCGAGATCATCGAAGTCCAGACACCGTACGCCGTGACCCCGGACACCGATGTGACGCAGTTGGTGCACCTGGGACAGCAACGTCTCTTCATGGAGGAGAGCGGGTTGTCGAACGTCAGACCCAACACTCAGTTCGAGTTCACACGACCGGAGAGCTATCGCGAGCTTCTCGACAATGTGAAGGTGCATGGCTGGGATCTGATGATCGAGCGAGAGCGCTACGTACCCAGGGAAGAGATCGCACTGAGCTGGCACATCCGGGTCTACTCGCCCACCCGCGCAGAGATCGAGGAGGTGGGGCTCACCGACATGCTCGGCGACATGACCGTCGACGACATCTACCTCTGGGTCGCCCAGCAGTGGCGCCGCCAGTTCCTCCTCCGAGGCCCGCAGAGTCTCGAACAGATCGTCGACGAAACGGCAGCCGAGGAGTCCCAGAAGCTGACCTCGAAGGCGAAGGCTGCTGTCGATCGCGTCGACGACGCCATCGATGAGGTCGTCGAGAAGGTCCGCAAACGGCCGGGCAGCTAGGCAACGATGGTGGGCCGATGATCACGGTGGATCGCATTCGAGCGGACGAGGCGGACCTGCTCCGTGATGTCCGGCTGGCTGCGCTGGCCGACGCGCCGGGGGCATTCGCGTCGACGCACGAACGCGAATCCGGATTCGACTCGGCCGAATGGGAGCGCCGGGCGACGGCTGCGTCTTCGGGACGCGCCGCTGCGAGTTTCTTCGCCCGCGACGCTGCGGGCCAGGTCGTTGGGCTGGTGGGAGTGTTCGAGAATCGCGTCGACCCGGCGACCGCAGAGCTCGTATCGATGTGGGTCTCCCCATCAGGCCGAGGTCAGGGCGTCGGCTCAGCCTTGGTCGAACGCGCCATCGGCTGGGCCGGCGAAGCCGGGTACGCCCGGATCGAGCTGTGGGTCGCTCGCGGCAACGACGCTGCCGAGCGCCTGTACGCCCGCCGTGGATTCACGGTCACCGGTGACGTCCAGCCGCTGCCTTCGGATCCGTGCAAGGACGAGCTCAGGATGCGCGTCGAACTCTGAGGCGCCTCAGGATCTGCGCCGGAAGTAGCCGAGAACCATCCCGGCGAGAAACGAGAACACGCCGACCCGGGCGATGAGATCGGTCGTCGCCGCGGCCCGGACCTCGTCGGCGCTGACGTCGGGCTTGCTGTTTTCGAGTCGCACCGACGGCTGCATCACGTCACCGTGTCGCACGAAGTCGGCGTAGGTCTTCGTGAACTCTGCGCCGAATAGAAAGATCTGGGCGAGGATGAACACGGTGAAGAGAATCAGCACCGCTCCCCCGGCAAACCCCCCGGCCGAGAAGCCGGCCCCGTTGCCGCCATCCGCCTGGAGCGAGAAGTAGAAGCCGACACCGATGGCGCCCGCGGCGAACACGATCGCCGTGACCGCCCCGCCCCGCCAGGCGGCTTTCCAGGGGATCTTCACCACGGTGAACGTCTGGAATTGGATGGCGAAGAGCAGGATCAACAGGATGAGCGTGACGAGCGGGCCAGCGAATCGCAGCAGCGGCTCGAAGAGCCCACGATCGAGCCCGGCGTCCTCGACGAGATCGAGGATGAACGAACCTGCGCCGGACACGACCGCGTTGGCGGCGAACAGGATCACCAGGATCCCTCCCAGCAACACGACGGCGACCGCTCCGATCGCCCGGCCCCGGAGCACGGCAACGATGCCTTTCGTCCGCTCCTCCGGTGCATGGAAGATCGTGTTGAGACTGCCCTGGATCTCGAAGAAGAGGCTCGAGGCGGTGAAGAGGAAGATGGCGGTACCGACGATTCCGGTCGTGGTGGCGCCCTCTGCGGCGCTGGTCATGATGTCGTCGACCGTCTCCGCCAGTGGCTCGCTCAATTCCTCCACCTGAGCGACCAGCTGCTGCTGGATCGTCTCACAAGACCCGTCCGCTCCGTCCTCGCAATCGGTGGCGGGGGCATCGAGGAACAGCGCTGCCACCGACACGGCGACCAGCAACAGGGGGGCGAGCGCGAAGACCGTGCGATAGGCGATCGCGGCCGCCATCCTCGACGCCTTGTCCCTTCCGAACTCCTTGCCCGAGGCCTTCAGGATCTCGAGGACCCGGATGCGCGCCGGACTCTGTGCGGTCACCTTGCTCACGGCGTTGCAGGCTACCGGCGGAACCACCGCTCCCCCGACCACGACCCTGAGGCTCCCCTGAGACGGTCAGGGAGGCGGGAGGGTGAGACCCCATTTCGCCCGGTATCACCATTCGAGAAGATGCGGCCATGGAACAGACACACACTCTGCCGTTCGAACGGCCCCGCACCGGTCGGGTCCTCACCGGAGCAACCACCGCACTCGCCAACCGGACCGGCATCGGTCGGGGGTGGATCAGGGCCGGATTCGTCGTTACGAGCCTGTTCGCCGGACTCGGCCTCGTCGCGTACGTGTTCGCCTCAGTAGCCATCAGATCTGAGGGCGAAGAGCTGACACCCTTCCAGAAGTGGATCGTGCGCTTCGATCACACTGAGCGTCTCAGCCAGAAGCTCGGCTGGTGGATCCTCACTGCCCTGATGCTCGCATCGGTCGCAGCCTTCTCATTCCTCCAGGGACCCTTTGTCGTCCTGTCGCTGCTGGTTCTGGGCGCCTGGATCGCCTCACGACCCACGGTCGAATTGGGGACCGCATGACCCTCGTCAAGATCGTCTCTGGAATCCTCGGGTTCGTCGTCGCCATCGTGGCGATCCCGCTGCTGGTGGTCTCCGCAGGCATGTTCTCGATCGCCGACGGTGACAGCGTCTCGCTGCCCACGATCAGCGCAACGACCTCCGGTCGGGCGATGACGTTCGGCGAAGTCGATCTCGACTGGGACGGCTCGGTCGTCGACGACGTCGAGGAGATCAGTGTCGCCGTCGACGGCGACGACCTGTTCATCGGAGTCGCCCGGGCGGGCGACGTGGACCGATTCCTCGCCACCGATCTGCCGCCACGCAGTGTGGACATCTGGCTCGAGAACGCCTCGGGGTCCGACCCGAGCATCGCCATCGACACCGAAGGCCTCTGGACGGCGGTCGTCATGAACACCGACGGATCGCGCGGTGTCGACGCCGACGTGTCGGTCACCCTCCCCGCCACACCGATCAGGATCGCCTCGTCACTGATCATGGGAGCAGGGGCGATGGCCGCCATCGCAGCCACGCTGCTGTTCATCGTTGCGTTCCGTCGTCCCAACCCTCAGCCCGAGCCGGTGGTCGAACGCCAGCCGGAACCGGTCTGATCGATCACGCCCAATCGGGAGCCGGCCCACCCAGCGGGCCGGCTCCGGCGCGTCCAGCCGTCGACTTCCGCTCCGGTGGCATCACTACCGTCTCGGCGTGACCACACACCGCCTCGTTCAACTGTTCGTCGGCCTCGCACTGTTCGGGCTCGGCTCGGGCTTGATGGTGCAATCCGACCTGGGCAACCCTCCCTGGGACGTCTTCCACGAGGGGGTGTCCCTCGTCACCCCGCTGTCCATCGGCGTCGCTGCGATCGTGACCAGCTTCGGGGTGCTGCTGCTCTGGATCCCGCTGAAGGAGCGGCCAGGTCCTGGCACGCTGGCGAACGCAGTGCTCATCGGGGTCTTCATCGATCTCACCGTCCTCGCCGTCGACACCCCCTCCCACCTCGCTTGGCGAGTGGCCCTCATGGTGATCGGTGTCGTCCTCGTCGGCATCGGGTCCGGCCTGTACATCGGTGTGCGGCTCGGCCCGGGTCCGAGGGATGGGCTGATGACGGGTCTGGCGAACCGTGGCTTCTCGCTCCGTCTGGCGCGCACCGGCGTCGAGGCGACCGCCATGGCCGTCGGGTGGATCCTGGGCGGCACGATCGGGATCGGCACATTGGTCTTCGCTCTCGGGATCGGCCCGCTCGTCCACGTCTTCCTCCCCAGATTCGACCTCGGACCAACCGCTCGACTGTGGAGGCCAACCGGTACGATCGGGCGATGACCGATCTCATCGAGC
>CBDTYK010000200.1:0-4176 GCA_965364595.1 uncultured bacterium | reverse complement strand
CGGCCAGGCCAGCTGTCGGCGAATCCGGGTACCGATCCTCTCGCCCGATGTCGCCTCTCTGGCGGTGGCAGGCGCCGGTAGCGACACGAAGTCACCTGAGAACTCGCCCACCTGATGCGCGATGTCGGCAGGACTGGCGATGGTCACGGCGTGCCCGCGGTCCGCCAACAGGTTGGCGAGCCTGCGGCTGGTGTTGACCCGCCCCATCGTGCCGCTCGCCAGAATCAGGACCGATCCCACCTCAGGACGTGTTCTTGAGGATCCTCCGAGCCGCTCGGATTCCCCTCGAGAGGATGGCTTTGGATGTGGCCACTGCGTGGTCGACTCCGGTGTGCTGACGAACTCGAGCCGAGACCTCGACTGCGCCGTGGACGAGGTCGTACCGATCTGTGGTTCTGATGGTGAGGTTCCCGAAGCCGACTTCCTGATGCAGCGTCGCAACAACCTCGTGGTGGTGGTCGGCATGCACGATGCCGTCGAAGCGGATACGGATTTCGTCCGGGACGGACACGGGGTCCTCATCGACCCGGTAGTGCATGATCAGATAGGTTCCATTGTCCTCGAGTGTGCTGTAGCGGTCGAACCGCAATGGCCAGGGTTCCTCTCCGCTCGGGCCGATCTCGAAGTGCTCCTGTGCGTAGGAGACCGCTCGATCGAAGTCCGGAGCGTGTGCGTCGAATCCCTCCAGCACGTGAGCGAGGTCATGACTGAGCATCTGGACGGTCCCCCACACCTGGGGTCCGCGGATGAAGACGAAGACGTAGCTGTTCGTCCCGCTGTGGGCGTGAGCGACGGTCCGTGGGCGCAGTATGCGATCCAGAGGCTTCATCCGCAGGCGTGCTCCATCCGGCTGCACCCTACCTTGGAGCCGGCTGTGTGTAACGTCGTCCCTTCGATGGCCTGGGACGATCATCCGACACTTGTGATTTCGATCGATCTCGAGATGTCATGGGGGTCTGTCCACCATGGGCGCCCTCACGACGTCTCGCCGTACAGCGCTGAGCGATCGATCGTCGATCGAGTGCTCCAGTCGATGGCGGAGCACGAGATCGAGGCAACCTGGGCAATCGTCGGCCACCTCTATCTCGATCATTGTGAGCGCAACGGGAACCACCGTCCCCACCCCGAGATCACGCCCCCGTCGTACCGATGGATGGAGGGAGATTGGTACGACCTCGACCCCGGCACGAATGTCACGAGCGATCCAACGTGGTACGGGCCCGACCTGGTGGAGGCCATCGAACGGTGTCGGGTCCCTCAGGAAATCGGTTCGCACTCGTTTGGCCACCTCATCGTTGGGGACCCCGACTGCACCGAAGAGGCGTTCGCCTCTGACCTCGAAGCGGCGATCGCCGTTTCCGTCGCCCGTGGTCGGCGACCGACATCGTTCGTGTACCCCCGCAATGCCATCGGCCATCTCGACGTGCTGAGCCGCGCAGGGTTCACCTCCTTTCGAGGGCCTCGACCCGAGGGGCCGGGGCCGATCCGACCATCGATGGTGGACGACCTCGTCGACGTCCCTCAGACCTACTTGTTCGACCCCGACTCGGCCAAAGCCCGTCGCATGGGGACGGCCCTGTGGTCTCGCAACGTGACTCATCGGCTGCGCCGGGCTGTCGCCGACCGCTCGCTGTTTCACCTCTGGTTTCACACTCACAACCTCGCACAGAACCCACACCGGGCATTCGCAGCCTTGAATCGATTGCTCGCGGAGGCCCGGCGCATGATCGATGCCGGAGACCTCCGGAACTCGAGCATGGGGCAGGTGACGGAGATCATGCACCGATGAGGTTGCTGGTGCTCATCGACAGCCTGGCCGTGGGAGGGGCGGAGCAGTCACTGGTCGCCGTCGCCCCGGCCCTGACAGCACGAGGTGTCGATCTCCACGTCGGCGTCCTCGGTTCGGGTGGGGTTCTGACCGACGAGCTGCGTTCTGCGGGCGCCGAGGTCGTGGAGGGGCTCGGCCGGTCGAATCGGGTCGCTTCCATCGTTGCCGTTCGACGGCACATTCGCGAGATCGTTCCGGACATCGTCCACACGACCCTGTTCGAGGCGGACATCGTTGGGCGATCCGCCGGTCTCGGCTCGACGACGCCGGTCGTTTCGAGCCTGGTGACAGAAGCGTACGGGCCCGAGCATCTCGACAATCCCGACTTTCGGCGATCCAAGGTGCGTCTCGCCCAACTCGCCGACGCTCTCACGGCTCGAACGGTGTCGCGCTTCCATGCGGTCTCGGAGTCGACGAAACGAGTCATGGCGAACCGTTTGAGAATCGACCCGGGCCGCATCACAGTGATCCCACGAGGCCGGAACCCCGCCGATCTCGGTCGCCGGGACCCTGAGCGGACGGCACGTGCCCGGGACACGCTCGGTGTCGCTACCGACGAGGTCATGCTGTTGGCAGCCGGGCGCCACTACCACTACAAGGGACTCGACCGGATCGTGGCCGCAATGCCTTCGATCGTCGAGCGGCTGCCGTCTGCGAGACTCTTCATCGCCGGAAGAAGTGGGCCTTCAACCGACGCGCTCACGAGGCTGGCCGCGAAGGGCGGAGCCGGCGACCGGATCGAATTGCTCGGTCACCGCCCCGACCTCCCGGAGCTCATGTGCGGGGCCGATGTCTTGGTGTTGCCGTCACGGGCGGAGGGTTCCCCCGGAGTGCTCATCGAGGCGATGGCCCTCGAAACGCCGGTTGTGGCGGCCGACATCCCCTCGGTCCGTGAGGTGGCCCCCGACGACCAGGTTCTCCTGGTCGAAGGTGAGGTCTGGGCTTCTGCCATCCTCGAAGCGATGAGCGATCCTGAAGCCACTTCGGCTCGAGTGGGCGCTGCTCGGGATCGATTCGAGGCGAGGTACACCACCGATGCCGTCGCCGATGCGACGATCGAGTTCTATCACTCGGTCGTGTGATCGTCTGCTCGTCCAACGAGTTCCCGGAACTCGGCGTGTGAAGAGACGAGGCTGCCATACGAGCCATGGAGGGCGATCGCACCCTCTCTCATCATCACGACGATGTCAGCCGCCTCGAGCGGCGCCACACGGTGACTGACCACCACGGTGGTCATGCCGACTTGGGCCCTGAGCGCCGCCAGCAGGCTGACTTCGGTGGCTCCATCGAGTGCCGAAGTGGCCTCATCGAGAACGAGCAACTCGGGCCGGCGATAGAGGCTTCGAGCGATGGCGATACGTTGCCGCTCGCCTCCGGAGACGAGTTTTCCTCCTTCGCCAACCGTGGTGTCGAGCCCTGCGGGAAGGCCATCGAGCCAGGACCCGAGCTGGGCCACATCCAACGCCCATCGGACCCGCTCGTCATCGGGTTCTGGATGCAGCCCGAAGGCGATGTTCTCACGCACACTGGCGTCGAACAGGACCACTGACTGGGACACGACGCCGACTCGGCTGCGCCACAGCGCTCTGTCCGGGACTCCCCCGTCGGCGGCAACGGAGCCATGCGACGGCGGGAGGAGACCCAAAAGGACGTCGATGAGGGTGCTCTTCCCCGAGCCAGAGCCACCGGCGATGGCAACCATCTGGGCCCGCTCGATCGTCAGGTCGACGCCGCGCAACGCCGCCTGATCAGCGCCTGGATAGGTGAACCACACTCCCTTCAGCTCGAGCCGATGCTCGAACAACGCGCCGTCGCTGGCCAGCGATGACACTTCGTTGTGCTCGAGGCTGTCTGCCACTTCGAGGTCCGTTTCGACGTTCGCCATGGCCTGCCGCCCGAAGCGGAGCCGATTGAACGACGCAACGAGGCGGGTGGCGGAAGGCATGATCCGAAGTGTCGCGTAACCGAATGTGCCGAGCGTCGGAACGAGACCGCCAAACGCGTCACCTCGCAGCATGAGTCCGATCACGGCGAGCAGCCCAACCACGACCACGATCTCGAGAGCGAGCCGGGGAAGCTGGTCGAGCACCTGCCATCGAAGCCGGATACCGGCCAATCGATGGCGGTCGGAAGAGAAGCGCCGATCGAAGAATGCCTCCGCGCCATAGGCCTTGATGTCGCGGATGCTGTCGAGCGACGCCTTCAGGCTGCCGAGCAGTCGACTCATCGTTGCCTCGCTCCGGGCACCGAGGACCTCGAGTCGGGGTTGCACCAGCCGGAGAGCGACGAACATCGTCAGGCCGATCAGGCCCATCTTGCTGGCGACATAGGCCGAGCGGTCCTTTAAT
>CBDTYK010000199.1:0-4176 GCA_965364595.1 uncultured bacterium | reverse complement strand
CCTCGATCAGCAGGCCCCGCCCGTCTTCACGCGTATTCGCTTCGACGCTGCGCAGGTTCTTCTCGTGAAACAGGTGCATTTCGTAGTCGAGCTCGGGAACCGGTGTCATGTAGATGCCGGCCGTCGCGACCGTTCCTCCTTTTCGCACCGATTCCAGTGCATCCGGGACGATGTCGCCGGCCGGAGCGAAGATGATCGCACTGTCCACTGCGACGGGAGGCGCTTCACCGGGGGCGCCGCCGGTTGAATCCCTTCTTGGGTCGGTTGCCCGCCCATGTCGGGGTCAGGCGACCCGAGAACGAAATCGGCGCCGGCCACGGGGAGCGTTAGCCTCGCCCCCATGCCATCGACAGTCGTGCTCGGGGCCCAGTGGGGTGACGAGGGTAAGGGTCGGGTCACCGACTACTTCGCCCAGTCGGCCGACTTCGTGGTCCGATACCAGGGCGGAAACAACGCCGGTCACACCATCATCATCGGCGAGCAGAAGTTCGCCCTCTCTCTGACACCGAGCGGGGTCATGTATCCGCACGCCGTGCCCGTGATCGCGTCGGGCACGGTCATCGACCCCAAGGTGCTGCTCGACGAACTCGACATGTTGGAGTCGCGCGGCATCGACACATCGAGACTGCGCATCTCCTCGAACGCCCACCTCATCATGCCGTACCACAAGAAGCTCGACGCCGTCATGGAGCGCTTCCTGGGCCGCAACCAGATCGGTACGACCAAGAAGGGCATCGGCCCCGCCTACACCGACAAGTACCAGCGACGCGGCATCCGGGTGCAGGACCTCTTCGATCCGAAGATCTTCCGCGACAAGGTCGACGTCGCCCTCAACGACACGAACCGGTTGCTCACTCGCGTCTACAACCAGCTTCCGATGGATGGCTCCACGATCGCCGACGAGTACCTCGAGTACGCCGAACGTCTCCTTCCCTATGTCGACGACACCTCACTGCTGCTCTGGGACGCGCTGAAGGACGGAAAGAACGTTCTGTTCGAGGGAGCGCAAGGCACGCTGCTGGACATCGACCACGGGACCTATCCGTTCGTCACGTCGTCGAACCCGACCGCGGGCGGAGCGGTGGTCGGGTCGGGGATCGGACCGAAGATGATCGACGAGATCGTGGGAGTCGCCAAGGGCTACATCTCGCGAGTCGGCACCGGCCCCTTCCCGACCGAGCTGGACGACGAGATCGGCGAGACCATGGTCGAGCTCGGCGGTGAGTACGGAGTGGTCACCGGCCGGCGACGCCGATGTGGATGGCTGGACCTGGTCGCCCTGCGGTACGCGGTACGGGTCAACAGCCTGACCCAGTTGTTCCTCACCAAGATCGACATCCTCTCCGCCTTCGACACGATCAAGGTCGCGACCGGGTACACGTCGCTGGGCGAGCGCTACGACCACTTCCCTCGCCAACAGCGAGTGCTCTACAACTGCACGCCGATCTACGACGAGCTGCCGGGCTGGAAGACCGACATCACGGGATGCCGCGAGTTCGACCAGCTCCCGAAAGAAGCCCAGGACTACATCGGATACATCGAGGACGCCATCGGGATCCCGGTCGGCTGGGTTTCGGTCGGGCCCGAGCGTCACCAGTTGATCAGCCGACAATGAAAGTCCTGCTCATCGGATCGGGTGCCCGAGAGCACGCCATCGGATGGAAGCTCGTCCAGTCCGCAACCGTGTCAGAGCTCATCAGCCTCCCCGGGAACCCCGGCCTGGCCGAGCTGGGATCCGTGATCGAAGGCGTGGATCCCACCGACGTGGGGGCCGTGGCTGCGCTCGCCAGGGTGCACGCCATCGACTTCGTCGTCGTCGGGCCGGAGGCTCCGCTCGCCGCCGGAGTGGTCGATGCTCTGTCACACGTCGGAATCCCTGCGTTCGGACCGACCCGGGCCGCAGCCCGCCTCGAGTCGTCGAAGTCGTTCGCGAAGGAGATCATGAACCGCGCCGGCGTACCGACACCGGCGGCGTGGACGTTCGAGCACGCACCCGACGCCGAGGCGCACATCCGAAGCCACCCAGGCCCGTACGTCGTGAAGGCGGACGGCCTCGCCGGTGGGAAGGGTGTCCTCGTCACCGGCGACCGCGACGATGCAATCGCCTGGGCTCGTCGATGGCTGACCGAGGAACTGGCCGGCCCCGGTCCGAGTGTGGTGATCGAGGAGTACGCGGCCGGGCCGGAGCTGAGCGTGTTTGCGATCTGTGATGGCACCAACAGCCTGCTGTTCGAGCCCGCACGTGACTACAAGCGCATCGGCGACGGAGACACCGGCCCGAACACAGGAGGGATGGGCAGCTACTCACCGGTGGACCTTCCCGACGATCTGCTCGAACGGGTCGAACGAACGATCATCCAGCCAGTGCTGGAGACGATGCGGGCCGCCGGGACACCATATGTCGGCGTGCTCTACGCCGGACTCGTCCTGACCGACGACGGTCCCAAGGTCATCGAGTTCAACTGCCGCCTCGGAGACCCCGAGACACAGGTGGTGCTCGCCCGCCTCGACAGCGATCTCTTCGAAGTGCTTCAAGCCGCAGCCACCGGCGAACTGGCCGGCTCGGACCTGTCGTGGTCGCCCGATTCGGTGGTCAACGTGGTGCTCGCCGCCCACGGGTACCCCGACAATCCGAGAAAAGGAGACGTCATCACCGGGCTCGCCGACAGTGCCGGCCTGGTGTTCCACGCCGGAACGGTTCGGGACGGCAAACACCTGCGGACGTCGGGTGGCCGCGTGCTGAGCGTGCTGGGGCGCGGATCGGACCTGGCATCGGCACGATCCGCCGCATACGAAGCCGTCGAGTCGATCTCCTTCAAGGGCAAGACGTTCCGAACGGACATCGCGGCCACAGCGACCATGGACTGACCGCTCGTAGGCTCAGGCAATGCATTCAGCCGACCTCGAACGCTGGCTGACGACGCAACTCCCCCGCTGGGAGAACGCTCGCATCGAATCGCTCGTCGAAGTGGCGGGCGGATGGGAGAGCGACGTCTATGACGTGCGGGTGCGTCGCGGGACCGGAGGACGCGACACCGAGATCGAGCGTATGGCGCTTCGCCGATACACAGGCGTCGGGGAGGTGGCGAAACGCGAGTTCGATGGCATGCGCTCCTTGTTCGAAATCGGATACCCCGTCCCAGAGATCCTGGGGGTCGAGACTTCGGCGGGCGTGCTCGGCCGCCCCTTCATGGTGATGCGCTGGGTGGAAGGAGAGATCAGGAGCTGGCGTGACGCCGACCTCGATGCCCTTGCGCAACTCCTGGCCGATCTGCACCGACTCGACTGGCACCTGCTTCGCGCAGGCCCCCCCGAGCCTCCGGGCGCCTTCGAGCTGATCGACCGATGGCGGGAGCAGCTGGCTGGATTCCAAATCGACTCCTTGGCGGAGTGCCTCGACTGGGCTGCGCAGTCTGCGGCTTCGATCCGTTCGCAGCCTGCCATCGTCCACCTGGACTTCCACACCGGGAACGTGCTGATCGGGGCCGATGGCTCGGCGACCGTCATCGACTGGACCCAGGTCGGTGTCGCCGACCGGAGACTGGACGTCGCCTGGACCGAGATGCTGTTGTCGATGGCGCTGGATCAAGCGGCAGCAGCCCGGCTCCGGACCGCATACGAACGAGCAGCGGGGCCATTGGAGCACATGGAGTGGTTCGAGATGGCCAGCGCTGCGAAGCGCCTGTTCTCGGTTCTCGTCTCCCTGCGGGCCGGGCCCGAAGTGATGGGGATGCGTCCCGAGGCGCGGGAGCGGATGATGTCGGACATCCACACACTCGAGGTTCCCTGGCGGCGAGTGAAAGAGATCAGTGGCATCGATGTCGTCGAGGCGCGGCGACTGTTCGAAGCGTGACGCCGCCAGGCGATCAGGTGACGTGTCGGCGCAGATCCTCGGCCAGGTCACCGCGACCGGCGAGTTCGATCGATCGGCACCCCAGCCAGCTGGCGGTGAGCTCGAGATGGGCCGCCAAACGACGGGCGACCTCGTCTCGAGGATGACCCGGCTCGATGTGGGCAGCCTGGACACGGAGGATCTCGGCCGTGCGATCCGTCTTGAGGTCGACCCGGGCGACGATCTCGCCGTCCATCAGGAACGGCAGCACGTAATAACCGTGGATTCTCTGCTCCTCGGGCACGTAGATCTCGATCCGATAGTGGAGCCCGAAGACCCGAAGC
>CBDTYK010000198.1:0-4183 GCA_965364595.1 uncultured bacterium | reverse complement strand
CCCATCGCCGGCCGAGCGGGCGGTCGGGGCCGGGTGCGGGGCGACCGGCCAAGTATTACACGGTGTCGGGAAAGCAGATCGACGTGCACTTCCCGACGCACCGACACGACGTTCTGTCAGACATGCTGGTCCGGATCATCGACCGGATCGCCCCGGAAAACATCGGCGAGATCGCCGAGGAAGTCGGGGCGGAGGTCGGGCGTGAGCTCGCACAGGAGATCGGATCACCGGAAGACTCGGGCTACGAGGCAGCGGTACGTGCAGTCGTGCGGGCAATGACCGGCATCGGTTTCGGAGTCTCCTCAGACGTTGCCGGTCAACGGTTGCTCATGTCGCACTGCCCGTTCGGCGAGACCGCAGCGGCGCACCCCGAGGTCGTGTGCTCACTCGATCGCGGGATGGTGAGCGCCCTCATGGGTTCCCTGGCTCACGCATGTGAACCGATCCTCCACCCTGCTGCCGACTCCGCCGAGAGCTGCGTCACCGAGGTCCCGGTCACCATCACGACGTCCTGAGCCGGCCGCGGAGTTCGCCACCGGGGTCTCCTGATGGCAGACTTCGGCTGTTGGCGAAGGGGTTTGCATGCTTGAGATCGAGAGCGGCGCTGCACGTGCCGTCGTCGAGCCTGCGCTGGGCGGATCCCTTCTGGCGTTCACCATCGGTGACGTCGACATCACCCGTCGTGCCCAGGGTGCGTCAGACCCGAGAGACACCTCGTCGTTTCCAATGGTTCCATGGGTCAACAGAATCGATCGTGGGAAGTTCGCCACATCGGACCAGATCCACTCGATCCGTCCGAACACCGACGAGCGCCACCCGCTCCATGGGCACGGTTGGCTGCGCGAATGGTCGGTCGACGACCGAGAGGCCGACCGAGTCACCCTCCGCCTCGATCACGCCGGCGACTCCTGGCCATGGCCTTACACCGCCTTCCTGCGGTACCTCCTCGAACCCGACCGACTGGTCGTCGACCTCGAAGTGAGAAACCGATCGGAGACCAGCAGCATGCCGGCCGGGCTCGGGTTCCATCCGTACTTCGAGCGTCCCGCCCGGATCAGCGCCACCGTCGACGGCCGATGGGAGGTCGATGACGACCTCATTCCCACGCTCTGGACCCAGACCGACGGCTTCCGCCTCTCGGAGGTCGATGGCATCGAAGCCGACAACACCTACACAGGGTGGGACGGTCGGGCCTACATCGAGACACCGACCGCTCGGATCGAGATGGTCGCCGACGTCAAGCGCCTCCACCTCTATGTGCCGCGCTGGGCGCACTACTTCGCCCTCGAGCCGGTGTCTGCGTCGCCCGACGCCGTGAACCACCTCGACCGGGGTTCGGTTGTGCTCGACCCCGGCGAGACACTCCATCACTGGATGCGGTTGGTCGTCGACCAGACCTGACACCAGAGCCCGTTCTCGGGACGTAGACATCGGGAACCGCGGTCTGACCGTCACGAGAACGATGCGTAGCCGACCGGATTGCGCTGAGTGTCCAGCGGGCTGCCACCGAGCGGCCGATACAATCGCTTCCAGTTGATTCAGGAAGGTCCACATGTCATCTGACCCGTTCGGCGCAATCGAAACCCTCTCGACGCCGCTGGGAGACCGCAAGATCGCCCGCCTTTCGCAGGTCGGAGATGTGAGCAGGCTCCCCTACTCGATTCGGGTGCTCCTCGAATCGGCACTCCGCAACCTCGACGGCATCGCAGTCACCGAGAGCGACGTCAAGACGATCGCCGCATACCGGTCCGACGACATCGGCAACGCCGAGATCCCCTTCATCCCCGGCCGGGTCGTGCTCCAGGACTTCACCGGCGTGCCTGCGGTCGTCGACCTCGCAGCGATGCGGGCGGCCATCGTCCGAATGACGGACGACCCCGGCAGCGCCGAGAAGGTCAACCCCGGAGTCCCGTGCGACCTCGTCGTCGACCACTCCGTTCAGGTCGACGCCTTCAACCGCCCCGATGCCCTCGTCATCAACAGCCGCAAGGAGTTCGAGCGAAACCAGGAGCGGTACGAGTTCCTGAAGTGGGGCCAGTCGGCATTCGAGAACTTCCGGGTCGTGCCACCGGCGACCGGCATCGTCCACCAGGTGAACCTCGAATATCTCGCCAAGGTCGTCTGGGAGAACGGCGAGTGGATGTATCCCGACTCCCTCGTCGGCACGGATTCGCACACGACGATGATCAACGGTCTGGGTGTGGTCGGATGGGGCGTCGGCGGTATCGAGGCGGAGGCGGCCATGCTCGGCCAGCCCATCTCGATGTTGCTGCCCGAAGTGGTCGGCTTCAAGCTGACCGGACAGCTGGCCGAGGGCGCCACGGCCACGGACCTCGTGCTGCGTGTGACGGAGATGCTCCGTGAGCACGGCGTCGTGGGCAAGTTCGTCGAGTTCCACGGACCGGGGCTCGCCACGATGCCGCTCGCCAACCGGGCGACGATCGCCAACATGGCGCCCGAGTACGGCGCGACGATGGGCTTCTTCCCCGTCGACGACCAGACCCTGAAGTACATGCGACTCACCGGACGCTCCGACGAGCTCGTGGGAGCCGTCGAGCAGTACTACCGCACCCAGGGGCTGTGGCGCGACGACGCTGCCCCGATCGAATACGCCGCCGTGCTGGAGCTCGACATGTCGACCGTGCAGCCGGCACTCGCAGGCCCGAAGCGGCCCCAGGACCGGATCGACTTGTCTGCGATGAAGGACCAATGGCAACAGGAGCTCGCCAACACGTTCGGGAAGGCGTCACCGGCGCCGACCGGCACTGTCTCGGGGTGGGCGGCGGAAGGCGGATCGGTCGACGGCGATCAACTCGAGCCGACCGGACAGGCTCTCGTCGAGTACGACGGCGAGCAGTTCACGCTCACCGACGGGGACGTCGTGATCGCCGCGATCACCTCCTGCACGAACACCTCGAACCCCGACGTGATGGTCGGCGCAGGACTCGTCGCCCGCAAGGCTCGTGCACTCGGCCTCGATCGCAAGCCTTGGGTGAAGACATCGCTCGCTCCCGGATCGAAGGTGGTGACCGAGTATCTCGAATCGTCCGAGCTGATGGATGACCTCGAGGCAACCGGCTTCTACCTGGTCGGGTACGGGTGCACCACCTGCATCGGCAACTCGGGACCGCTACCAGACGAGATCTCGGCGGGGATCAACGAGCACAGCCTCGTGGCTGCGTCGGTGCTGTCGGGGAACCGCAATTTCGAAGGTCGCATCTCGCCCGACGTCCAGGCCAACTACCTGGCGTCCCCGCCACTCGTGGTTGCATACGCACTGGCCGGGACCGTGAACTGGGATCCGATCAACGAGCCCATCGGGCAGGACCGCGACGGCAACGACGTGTTCCTCGCCGACATCTGGCCGACCCAGGCGGAGATCGACGAGATCGTGTCGACGCACGTGAGCGAACGGCAGTTCACCGAGAAATACGCAGATGTCTTCTCCGGCCAGCAGGAGTGGCAGGAGATCGCAACGTCGGGCGGCGCGCTGTACGACTGGAGCGAAGATTCGACCTACGTCCAGGAACCGCCGTTCTTCCTCGGGCTCACACCCGAGGTCCGGCCGATCCAGCCGATCGAGGGCGCACGAGTGCTCGCCAAGCTCGGAGAGTCGGTCACGACCGATCACATCTCCCCTGCCGGGTCGATCGCCGTTGACTCACCGGCAGGCGAGTACCTGATCTCCAAGGGCGTGCAGCCCGTGATGTTCAACTCGTACGGCTCGCGACGGGGCAACGACCGCGTCATGACCCGGGGCACGTTCGCCAACATCCGTGTGAGGAACCAGCTGGCTCCCGGCACCGAGGGTGGATGGACCACCGACCTGCTGAGCGGTGAGGTCACGTCGATCTACGAGGCGGCGATGCACTATCGCGAAGAGGGCGTCCCGTTGGTGGTGCTCGCGGGCAACGACTACGGCATGGGCTCGTCGCGGGACTGGGCGGCGAAGGGCACGTTCCTCCTCGGCGTGAAGGCCGTGATCGCATCCAGCTACGAGCGGATCCACCGCTCGAACCTCGTCATGATGGGCGTGCTGCCGCTCCAGTTCACGGGCGGGCGGGATGCCGATTCGCTCGGGCTCACCGGACGGGAGTCTTTCGCCATCGACGTCTCGGACGACCTTGCACCGAAGGACCGGCTGTCGGTGGTTGCGACTGCGGAAGACGGCACGACCACTGAG
>CBDTYK010000197.1:0-4186 GCA_965364595.1 uncultured bacterium | reverse complement strand
CCCGTCGCTGCCGCTCCGAGGGGACACACCTTCTGGGCCACACGCCCTGGTGCCAGAGACCAGGGTCAGGGGTCATCGCATCAGAAACTGGGCCGGGATGGGGACTTCGATGGAGCGGAAGTACTCGCTGAGGCCCTTCGCCTGGGGGTCGGGGCGGAGCGACGACGACACGCCGTCGGAGAGCAGCCCGAAGATCTCGAAGTTGATCGCCGTCAGGTTGGGCAGCACGTGGCGGACGATCCGATGTGGGGCGAGGTCGGGCATCATGGCCAAGAGCTGGTCGACGGAGAGAAACGATTCGAGCCAGGGGTACTGCTCGGCTGAGCGGACGAAGACACCCAGGTTGGCGTTGCCGGCCTTGTCGCCGGATCGGGCGCCCACGATGGTGCCGATGGGTGCCAGTTCGGTCTCGGCGCCATCCCAGACGTCGCCCGGACTCGGAACCGGTGCCGGTTCGATCCTCTGCCCGACCGGGGTCGGAGTGACCTCGAACTCTTGATCGGCAACGGTGACGATCTGAGCCACGCGGCTTCGCGTGACCGTCGTCGGCCACATCACTGCATACGGGGTCGCCGATCCGGGCGGGAACTCGCCGAAGAACCCGGGGATGGATCCGAGTGCGATGCTGGTGTACGCGTTCGACCAGGCACGACCGACCTTTCGCTCGTCCTGATCTCGCACGGCGATCCGCAGGTAGCACATGGCGCTCGGGTTGGAGCCCGGCACCGGCCTGCCGATGAGTTCGGTCGACACCTCGTCGTAGTCGTCGGGACCCCACGGACAGGCGTCCCAGAACTGCTTCTCGACCAATCGACGCTTCTCGTCGATGTCGCCTCCGGTCAGCCCGATCAGCACCGAATTGCGGAAACCTCCACCGAAGGCCGCCGACACCTTGAGCCCCGCGGGCGGCGGCTCGCCGACGGTCCCGCTCAGCTCGACACGATCTTCGCCGTGGTCTGCGACATGGATCGTGTCGAAGCGGGCTGTGACATCGGGGTTGTGATATCGGGGTGAGCCGATCTCGTACAGGAGCTGACTGAGCACCGTCCCGAGCGACACCTCGCCGCCCGAATCCGGATGTTTGCCGATCACCGACGACCCGTCCTCGGCGATCTCGGCCCACGGGAAGCCGAGATGGACGGGCTCTTCGAGCTCGTCGAAGAACGAGTAGTTGCCTCCGGTCGCCTGGGTTCCACATTCGATCACGTGACCCGCGACCACCGCCCCGGCGAGCCGGTCCCAGTCGGTCCGTTTCCATCCGTGGTGCCACGCGGCAGGCCCCACGACGAGGGCGGCATCGGTGACCCGGCCCGTGATCACGATGTCTGCTCCGGCATCGAGCGCCGCGGCGATCCCCCAGCCTCCGAAATAGGCGTTCGACGTCACGAGACGGCCGATCCGATCTCCAAGCGGCTCACCGGTGTCGAGATGCTCGAACCGCTCGCCGGCATCGGCCAGATCGGACATCACCGGCATCAGGTCGTCACCGGTGACGGTTGCGATGCGCGGCGACACCCCGAGCCGGTCGGCGACTTCGGCGACGGCGGCCGCGCACGCCCTGGGGTCCAGTCCACCTGCGTTCGTCACCACTGTGATTCCACGCTGCATCACGTCGCCGAGGACATCACTCATCTGGTCGACGAAGGTGCGGCCATACCCGCCGTCGGGTCGCCGGGCGCGCATGCGAGCGAGGATCAGCATGGTGAGTTCGGCGAGCCAGTCGCCCGTGAGCACATCGACCCGCCCTCCATCGATCATCTCTCGTGCGGCAGACGGACGATCCCCGAAGAAGCCGGAGATGTTGGCGATGCGGATCGGTGCGGCCATGGGGGGATCGTAGGCCCCGATACCCTCACCTCATGGAACGCATCACCGACCGACTCTCCGAGCTGATCGCCATTCGGTCGGTGACCGGCGACGAGGTCGCCATCCGGGATCGGCTGGCCGACATCCTCGAGGCCATCGGCCTCACGGTGGACGTCTTCGACGCCGACCTCGATGCGCTGGTCGCCGATCCCGGATTCCCGGGGATGGAGGTGGACAGGACGACGCTTCCGGTGGTTTGCGGCACGCTCAATCCCGGTGCGCCAGGCACGCATCCGATGCTGTCCGGTCACATCGATGTCGTCCCCCCGGGCGATCCGGCATCGTGGACGTCGGACCCGTTCCAGCCGAGACTGCACGGAGGCCGGATGTACGGGCGAGGCGCCTGCGACATGAAAGGTGGCGTCGTTGCCATCCTCGAGACGCTCGACACGCTGATCGAAATGGGTCATGGCGGGCCCGTCTCCGTTGCATTCGTGCCGTCCGAGGAGGACGGAGGTTCGGGGACCCTTGCTGCGATCCGGAGAGGGATCGATGCCGACCTCGTGGTCATCCCCGAGCCGACCGATCTCGACATCATCACCGCTCATGCCGGGGCGATCACCTTCCGTCTTGTGATCCCTGGAAAGGCGGCCCACGCAGCGATCCGGACAGAAGGTGTCTCCGCGCTCGATGGCCTGCAGACGATCAGAGCTGCCCTCGCCGAGGACGAACGCCGGCGGAACGCGAACGTGCCCGATCGCCGTATGGCCGAGCTGGGTCTCCCGTATCCGACGATCGTCGGGACCGTCTCCGGCGGGGTCTGGGCCTCTTCGGTGATCGACGCCGTCGAGATCACCGGCCGGTACGGCGTCAAGCTGGACCAGGGTGTGGAAGACGCCGCCGAAGACCTCGAGACCTGTCTCCGATCGGCGTGGGGAGCCGACCCGTTTCTCCGGGACTTCGACATGGACTTCGAGGTCTTCGGCGCCAGCTTCGATTCGTGCGAGATCCCCGATGACCACGAACTGGCTGCCGGCCTCGTCGCTTCGGTGGCCTCGGTCACCGGCAATCGAGTGCGGCCGAGGGGCCTCCCGGCCGGTACGGACATGCGGCTGTTCGTGAATCAGGCTGACATTCCTGCCGTGCTGTTCGGGCCCGGCAGCCTCCGGGTCGCGCACGCGGCTGACGAGTACGTCGACCTCGACGACGTGGCTACCTGCGCAGCGGTCCTCACACATTGGGTGGGGACGCTCCAGACGCGCTGACCGCCTTCGAACACATTGTCCAGTCGTGCGCGGTTTTCTGGTCAAATCGCCGCTCATCAGACACAATGCATGGACAGTCTTTGAAGAGGAGTCCGCGCAATGACAGACGTGATGCCCATTCTGGGGTACGACGCGATCGAGTTCTACGTGGGCAACGCCCGCCAGGCGGCGCACTACTACCGGACGGCCTTCGGGTTCGACGTGGTTGGCTACACCGGCCCCGAACATGGCGTCCGGGACCGCTGTTCCTACGTGTTGGAACAGGGAAACATCCGTTTCGTCATGACCGCCGGCCTCACCGCCGACTCCCCGATCGTGGCGCATCAGGCCGCACACGGTGATGGCGTGAAGGACGTTGCGTTCTCGGTCCCCAACGCCGAGCAGGCGTTCGCGCTGGCGGTCGAGCGTGGCGCGACACCTCACGCCGAGCCGTGGGCGGAGGAAGACGAACACGGCAAGGTGGTCAGGGCATCCATCGAGGCATATGGCGAGACCATCCACTCGTTCGTGGACCGCAGCAACTACTCGGGCGCGTACCTTCCCGGCTACAGGCCGACGCGCCACCAGGTTCCCGCACAGCCGACCGGGCTGCGGCTCATCGACCACGTGGTGTGCAACGTCGAGCTCGGCGACATGAACCGGTGGGCGACGTTCTACGCCGACATCATGGGATTCACCCAGCTCCATCACTTCGACGACGAGGCGATCTCCACCGAGTACACGGCCCTCATGTCCAAGGTTCTCTGGGACGGCGAGGGCAGGATCAAGCTTCCGATCAACGAGCCTGCCGACGGCAAGAAGAAGAGCCAGATCGAGGAATACCTCGACTTCTACGGTTCGGCCGGCGTCCAGCACATGGCGCTCGCCACCGACGACATCATCGGCACCGTCCAGCAGATGCGGCTCAACGGCGTCCGATTCCTGTCGACGCCGGCGACGTACTACGACGACCTCAAGACCCGACTGGACTGGAACACGATCGACGCCGACCTGGACACGCTGGCCGAACTCGGCATCCTGGTCGACCAGGACGACGAGGGCTATCTGCTCCAGATCTTCACCAAGTCGGTGCAGGACCGTCCGACTGTCTTCTACGAGATCATCGAACGTCACGG
>CBDTYK010000196.1:0-4195 GCA_965364595.1 uncultured bacterium | reverse complement strand
TTGATTGCCCGATGCAATTGTCTACTGAGGAGAGATATTCCCGGCTCCCGGCCTCCTCAATCCTCTGAGGTCGGTCGGCGACGCTTCGAGGGCCTAGCATCACCGCCGCAACCACAGGAGCGGGCGATGATCTTCTCAGACCGGACAATCAAGGAAGCGATCGAGACCGGGCGCATCGAGATCGACCCGTTCGAGGAGTCGTTCATCCAGCCGTCGAGTGTGGACCTCCGATGCGACAGCGCCTTCCGGGTGTTCGAGAACCACAAGTACGCCAAGATCGACCCGCAGGCGGTGCAAGACGACCTGACGACCGAGGTCGTCGTGCCACAGGACGAGGCCTTCATCCTCCATCCCGGAGAGTTCGTGCTCGGAGCGACGCTCGAGCGCGTCCGGCTCGGCTCGGACATCGTCGCCCGCCTCGAAGGCAAGTCCAGCCTCGGCCGACTCGGCCTTCTGATCCACTCGACCGCCGGGTTCGTCGATCCTGGCTTCGACGGCTACCTGACGCTCGAGCTCTCCAATGTCGCCAATCTGCCGATTGCCATCTACCCCGGCATGCGTATCGGTCAAATCAGCTTCTATCAGATGACCACTGATGCGGATCACCCGTACGGAACGAGCGAGGCGGGATCCAAATACCAGGGCCAGCGCGGCCCCACCCCGTCGCGGAGTCACATCGACTTCACGAGGTGAGCAGCGAAGCGACACACGAAGCGGTTGCTGCGTCGCAACGCCTGCTCGATCGAGGAGAGCTCGGCGCGGCGCTCGCCGTGCTGGATGGCCACTTCGGAGATCGCTCGGCCGACCTCCAGTGCGGTGCCATCGCAGCAGCGGCCGTTCTGTGGGACGGTGGCGACCCGGAGGGTGCCCTCACCGTGCTCGCTCCGCACATCGACACCGGGCGCGCACTCGATCTGATCGGCTTGACTCACTACCACGCTGCGATCACCACCGGCGATCACACGCTGTCGGAGGCGATCGGCGAGTGCACGTCGGCGAGTCGGCTGTCGTTCGATCTCCCCCGATGGAAGACGGCAAACCTCCTCCACATCGGGATGATTCAACAACGCCTCGGCTCGCACGACATCGCCGCCGTCTATCTCGAGGACGCCTACGCCCAGAGTGCGGACTGGCCGTCGGACCGCGCAGCCGCTGCGCATCATCTCGGGCTCGACGCCGCCGCGAGAGGCGACGCCGACACCGCCGTGCGTCTTCTCGAGGAGTCGATCGATCTGCGACGCCTCAGCACATCGATGGCGTGGCTTCCGGCGTCACTTCTCGCGCTCGCCGAAGCTCTCGGCGCGCCGGCATCCGACCGTGTCGGGAAGTTGATCGATGAGGCGGTCGAGCTCGCGCGCACGCTGCCCGTCCGGCGCCCGCTCGCGCGTGCCCTGCTGGTGAGTGGGCACCACCACAACCGTCCGTCGGAGCTGGTGGAAGCCCGAGCGATCGCCGAAGACCTCGGCGATCGGAACCTCCTCGCAGCGATCGTCGAGCGGACCTGAAAGAGACTCGGAAACTTCTTTCTGGGAACTCCTCAACTTCCTGCCGGATCTGCCGATGAGATTGAGGACAACACAGATCGCCTGCACCTCTCCTCGGAGTCCTCTCCCTTCTCCGATCTCTCTCCTCCGCGGGCGGTTCAACGGAAAGGCGGCCCTCGGGCCGCCTTTCCATTACCGTCGTCGGCTCCAAACGGGGGGATTCATCGATGCGTGCTCGATCAGCAACACTCGTCACGCTGGTACTCATCACTGCCGCGTGCGGGAGCAACGCCTTCGACCTCGAGACGGGTCAGTGCTTCAACGAACCCGACTCCGAGGAGGTGCTCAACGTCGAGATCGTCGCCTGCTCCGACCCACACGACCTCGAGGTGTATCGCACGGCCGAGTTGCCAGACCAGAACTTCGATCCGGCAGGCATCGACAATGCGTCGTTCGAGATCTGCCTCGACGGCTTCGATGGATTCGTCGGAACCCCGTATGCGGATTCGGAACTGGACATCTACTACCTCATCCCGAGCGAACAGAGCTGGTCAGAAGGGGATCGCGAGGTCGTCTGCGCCGTCTACGACCTCAGCGGCGCACAAATCTCCGGAACGGCGGAGAACATCCGCCGCTAGCCGGCCATTGGTCACTGTTGGTCGCCGACATGCCGGGCGTGAGATCTACATGGGCGAGGATCGCCCCCTCTACATCGACAATCGAACGAGGGATCGAGGATCGAGGCGATCCCGTCACGACGTGCGACGTGCGACGTGCGACGCTGATTCAGCCCCGACCGAGATCTGAGAACAGGGTGAACTCCGGCATGAACGTCATGTCGATCGGCCCGGTGGAACCGGCACGGTGCTTGGCGACCACGACCTCGGCGATGCCGCGCTTGTCGGTCTGCTCGTTGTAGTACTCGTCGCGGTAGATGAACATCACGATGTCGGCATCCTGCTCGAGTGAACCGGACTCGCGGAGGTCCCCGAGCCGCGGGCGCTTGTCCTCACGACTCTCGAGGTTGCGGTTCAGCTGACTCAACGCCATCACAGGCACCTCGAGCTCGCGCGCGAGATTCTTGAGATTCCGGCTGATCTCGGCGATCTCCTGCTGGCGGTTCTCACGGTTCGAACCTTGCATCAGTTGGAGGTAGTCGACCACGACCAGTGAGAGCCCGTGCTTCCGCTTCAGCCGACGACACTTCGCCCTGATGTCGGTGACGGTCACCATGGGCGAGTCATCGACGAACACCGGGGCGTCGTACAGCCTGCCGGCGGCGTCTGTCAGGCGTGGCCAGGCGTTGTCTCCGATCTGGCCGGTCCGGACCTTCATCGAATCGATCCGGGCCGTGGCACACAGCATGCGGGACGCCACCTCCTCCCGTGACATCTCCAACGTGAACACCGCCACCGGGTTGCCCTCCATCGCGACGTTGGTGGCGATGTTCAACGCCAGCGCCGACTTCCCCATCGCCGGTCTGGCAGCGATGATCACGAGGTTCGCCGGATGGAGACCGGTGAGTTTCTTGTCGAGATCACGGAACCCGGTCGAGAGCCCGGTCACCTCGTCGCCTCGACCTTCGAGCGCCTCGAGCTCCTCGAGGGTCGAGAAGAACAGCGGTCCGATCTGCTGCATGCCGTCGCCGACCTTCCGTCCTGCGACATTGAGCACCGTCTGCTCGGAACGGTCCAGCACCTCGGCGATCTCGTCGTCGAGTTTCATGGCGAGATCGGTGATCGTTGAACCCGCACGGATCAGATGGCGACGTTGGGACGTCTCCTCGACGATGTTGGCGTAGTAGTCGACGTTGGACGCAGACGGAACGATGTCGAGCAGGCGGGTGACATACGCGACACCGCCGACCTTCTCGAGCTCACCTTGGCGTCGAAGCTCCTCGGAGACGGTGATGGCGGCGATCGCCTGGTTGGTCTTGAACAGGAGCTTGACGGCACCGAAGATCGACCGGTGCGCCGGAACGTAGAAGTCGTCGGCGTCGAGCTTGTCCATCACTTCGTTGACTGCATCGGTCGACATCAACATCGCACCGAGCACGGACTCCTCCGACTCCACCGAGTGCGGCGGCACGCGGCGCACCTGTGAGTAATCGTCGGGCGGTTCCGGCATGGCATGCATTGCCCTTCACTCCTATCTCGAACCTATGACAAAAAGAGACCCCGAGGCGGTCATCTCGGGGAGCGGGTGAGAAGGTATCGCCACGCATCCCAGCGCGAAAACCGAGGAGGACGCGAGTTTTCGCGGGGGTGGCAATCGCGGGTTTCATGGCTCAGGGCTCAGGGTTCAGGTCGCACGTCCCACGCTTCACGCCTGACACCTGCGGTGCGCGAATACGCCAACCCCCATGGGGGTTGGCGTATTGCGTGTTGCGTGTTGCGGACTTCAGGCCGGAATCACGTCCAGCGTCACGGGGAACTCCACGTCGGTGTGCAGCTTCACCCACACCTCGTGCAAACCGATCGCTCGGATCGGCCCTTCGCGAAGCTCGACCTTGCTGCGATCAAGTTCCACACCGGTGAACTTGAGAATGCCTTCGACTGCGTCTGCGTTGGTGATCGATCCATACAGCTTGCCTTCGTCGCCCGCCTGAGCGGCGATGACGACACGGACTCCGGTCAGCTGAGTGGCGATCCGCTCCGCCTCGTCCTTCGCAGCCTGGTCGGCGATCTCACGTGAGGCCTTGAGCTTCTCGG
>CBDTYK010000195.1:0-4218 GCA_965364595.1 uncultured bacterium | reverse complement strand
TGCCGGTAGGCGTGGGCAATCCCACGCGCGTCGCTTGGCGTCGCTCGCAAGGTCGGTCGCTCAGTCGTCGCTGAGGTGGCCGGGTGGTGCGCCGAGCCGATCGGCCAGTGCATCGGACCGGTCCCGGATGATCCGGTCGGCGATCCGCTCGACGGCGTGTGTCAGCCACATCGCGGTCTGGCTTCCCTCGGTGTAGTCGGCGGGGCCATAGGCGTCGATCCGATCCTGTTCCAGCAGCCGATTGACCTGTTCGAACTCGGTGGCAGAACCGGGCTTGTACACGGCATAGGTCTTTCCACCGTTCTGGTCGATCACCGAGAACACCGGAACGTCGCTGGGACCATCCGCGACATAGACCATGTTGCGGATGGGGATACGGCGGTCCTCGTGGGCGATCTTGGCGTTGACATCGATGTCGGGGTGGCGATTGGAACCCTTGTTGATCTCGAAGACGGCCCTGGTCTTGGTCGTGTTGTCGATCGTGTAGATGATCTCGCGGATGAGTCGCTCGTCGCCGGCAAACATCTGACCCGTGTCGAGATACCCGGGCTGGGCGACCTCCTCGGCGAATTCACAGGCCCAGACGCCGTCGAGGAAGGGAGCCACTGCGCTTCCGAGGATCATCTGGCGCAGCCCCGACGAGATCACGTAGTGCTCGACCGTGACTCCGTGGTCGACGTAGCTGGGGTAGCTCTCGATGTGCTTGCTCAGATGCCCCAGGAACTCCGGCATGCCCTCGTAGAAGGTCAGTTCCTCACCGAGTTCGCGTAGAAGGTCGTTGTGGAGCCCCGGCATCTTGCCGGCTTGCACGTAGGTGAGCATGTGATTGAGGTAGAGCGTGTCGCCGTTGGTGCGCCGTGCGCCGCGTCCTTCGTAGAACCGTGCCAGCCCGTCGGACTCGCTCCAGAACTGGACGGGGTCGATGCCGAAGTGGTCGAACAGCGGCTTCTGCATGTAGCCCGGGATCAGGGTCTTGTCGAAGTCCCAGATCACGGCGATGACGTTTTGGGGGAAGAACGGCATGGATCGCTTTTCTCGCGAAAGCTCAGCCTATTGCATCCGAGGCTGTCGCGGAAGGGCGCGTCGGTCGGGAGCTCAGGGCCGTTCGCGGAGTGTCAGCGTGGCGACTCCGAGAATCGCCAGGCCGTAGATCGGCAGTCCGGCGGCCGCCCCGATGTTCGCCGAGATCGACACGCCGTCGACAATCTCCTGGAGGATCTCGTTGGCGTAGTACATCGGTGAGACCCGACTGATCGCCTGGGCCCACATCGGGAGGAGATCCACGCCGACGACGATCCCGGAGAAGAGGAAGCTCGGGATGATCACCAGGGGGATGAACGGAATCACCTGACCCTCGGTGCGGGCGAGGTTGGAGACGAGGATGCCGAGCGCCATCGAGATCACGGCGAGGAGCCAGATGACGACGAACGCCTCACCGAGCCGGCGAGCGTCGTACCCGAGGTCGAACAGGGTCTGCAACGCCAACAGGACGATCGCGGAGATCGCAGTGGCCAGAACGGTGTATCCACCGAGATAGCCCGCCACGATCTCTCCCTGCCGAAACCCGTTGACGAACATGCGCTCGAGGGTCTCGCTCGTCCGTTCACGGACCAGCACGATCGCCGTCAGGATGAACGTGGCGAAGTGGACGATGTACGCGCCGAACGGCACCACGAAACGCGCCTGCACCTGGTCGGGCACGGTTGTTGCGTCGAACAACGTCCTGACGAAGAAGGTGAGCAGGAGCGGAGCGGCCACCACGAGGAAGACGAACCTCCGATCCCTGGCGATCTGCCTCAGGACACGGACGGCGACGGCGCGGGTCCGGCGTAGGGTCACGGCGTGTCCTCGCCGTCGATCCCGATGAGGCCGAGGACCACGTCCTCGAGATCGGGGACGTCGATGTCGATTCTCACGACGTCGGGATCGAGTCCCATCCGCTGGAGGATTCTCGGCAGGTCGTTTCCCGGCGAGTTCAGATGCTCCTCGGTGACTCCGTCGTTCCTGCGCATGATCCTGGCGGTCGCCCCCGCCGAGGCGAAGAGCGCTCCGGGAGTCGAGTCCGCGAGGATCGATCCGGATCTGATCAACGCAACCCGATCACAGTGGACGACCTCGTCCATCTGATGTGTGCTGACGATCACCGTGACACCAGAATCGGAGAGCTCGCGGAAGCGACGCCAGAAGGCATGTCGCAGGGCCGGGTCGACCCCGGCCGTCGGCTCGTCGAGGAACAGCATGCGAGGCTCGTGCACGAGCGCGGCGGCGAGCGATGCCCGCTGACGCTGCCCTCCAGACAGGTCCTGAACCGGCCGGTCGCGCGCATCGTTGAGGTCGACGAAGTCGAGGACGGCACCGACCCTGTCGACGACGCCATCGTCGAGGTGTCCTCTGGCGAAGAACGACACGTTCTCGACCACCGTCAAGTCCTGATAGAGCACCGGCGCCTGTGGCATGTAGCCGATCTCGGCTCGCAGCGCATGACGCTCCCGGTGCGGATCCAACCCGAGCACTTCGATCGCCCCGGCGTCGGGTGTCAACGCGCCGACCAGGATCCGGATCAATGTGGTCTTGCCTGCCCCGTTCGGTCCGACGAGTCCCAGGATCGAACCGGTCGGAACCTCCAGATCGATCCCGTCGAGCGCAGCGACGTCGCCGTAGCGCTTGCTGATTCCCTTCGCCCAGATCGCCAGACGATCAGCGGCCATCGTGTCCACGTCCACGAGAGCGGTCGCGGTCGACATCGGCGAGTCCGTTCGGGGCACGGCGGGTGTTCATCACCTACTCAGCGTACGCGTCGACCCGCCATGATCGACCTGACGTAACGACCCGCCGCGACCGGCGATGCAGCCACTGCAGCGAGTACACCGCCCATGAGCGCACCGGCGACGCCAGGAGTGCTGACGTCGGCGCCGCAGAGGTACAACCCCGAGACCGACGTGCCGGGGAGCAAGGATTCGTCCTCGAAACGTGCCGGCTCGGTCGCCAACCCGTAGATGGAGCCTTCCGGGGCCGAGGTGAAGTGATGTGTGGAGACCGGCGTCGACAACTCCGCGTGATCGATGTGCGGAGCGAGGCCGGGATACAGATCCCGGTACTGGCTCGTGAGGGCTTCGGTGAGCCGGTGCTTGAACTCGTCGTACTCGGCTCCTCTCCGTTTCCACTTGGCATGCTGCCACTTCGAGAACGGCTCCCACGGCACGAAGGTGATCGCCTCGCCGGTGTGACGTTGCTCCGGGCCTGGATCGTGGGCCGGGTCCTTGATGGACGGGAAGCTGCAGAAGACCACCGGCGCCGTACCCGGGGCACGGTCGGGGCGGACGTCCCAATCGATCGTCTCGGTGTCCCAGGAGTCGTAGTACCACTGGCAATACCGCTGCGCCCCATGGGCGGCGATGTCGATGCCGGAGAAACCGAGGTAGAGGCTGAGGTGGGCCGGGCCGGGGACGCGATACGAATCGGACCACGTGTTCGGCGCCGTGTCACCGAGCATCGAGGAGGTGGGGATCGCACCGGCGGCGCTCACCACTCGCTTCGCCTCGATCTCGGCGCCGTCGTCCAGCCTCACGCCGGCCGCCCGACCACGATGGACAACGATCTCTTCGACGGCCCTGCGGACCGCAGTCCATCCGCCGGCATCCGCCACCGTCTGAAGCAAGGCAGGCGCAATGCTCGATGCCGAGCCCACGGGGTAGAAGGCGCCGTGGAGGAAGTGCTGGACCATCAACGCATGCATGGCGAACGACGACCTCGACGGTGGCACGCCGTAGTAGCCCCACTGGGCAGCGAGGACCGACCTCAGTCGAGGGTCGTCGATCAGTGATTCGAGCACGCTCTGCGTGGTCGAGGTGATGTGAGGCTGCGCCGCAGCGGCCGCCTTTCGACGAGCTCCTGGCGCCAGATACCAGGGGAGGGCGCGCATCTGGAGGTTGCGTCCCGCCGCTCTCGATACTCGTCGAACGAGTGCGAGGTACTCGTCGATGCCGGGACGTTCTCGTGGGAAGTAGTCGACCAGTGTCTCCCGGAACGCCTCGGGCGAGTTCGGGAACTGAATCGTGAATCCGTCCGGGAAGTTGAACTCGTCGTAGATCGACCCGACCGACTCCCACTCGAGGCGGCCACCGGTGAGATCTGCCAGCAGTCTGCCGGCGAAGCTCCGCTCCGTCATCTCTCCGACGATGTGCACGCCGACGTCCCAGTGGTACCCGGGTCGTTTGA
>CBDTYK010000194.1:0-4221 GCA_965364595.1 uncultured bacterium | reverse complement strand
GGGTCGGGAATGTTGGGATAGCCCTCGATTCGGTCGGGCCCGCCGACTGTGATGGTGCTTGCCGTCGGCGTGTCGATCGCTCCGATCACGTTCAAGAGTGTGGTCTTCCCCGACCCGCTCGGCCCGAGGATCACGACGAACTGCCCGGGCTCGATCGAGAGATCGACGCCCTTCAGCGCCTGGACATCGCTCGAGCCCATGCGGTAGGACTTTGAAACCCCGCCGAGCTCGATCCCCGTTCCTGTCATGCTCTGCGTCTTCATCCGATCATCTCCTCTTCCGCAACGTTGATCAAGGACGAAGACAACGCCCGGTTGTGGGCGGCTGGGCCGGTTCCCTCCCCGGGCGGTCTCGTCACACGCTCATCGATTGCAGCGTCCATGCATCTCCGAACGTATCTCTCGCCCGGCGTGATGGTCAGAGGCACTGGTCGGGATGCCCCGGGCCGATGGAGGTCGCCTCGTGACATTCGGCTGCGGTGTCACTCGCTCGAAGATCCGAGCATGGATCCTGCGGTGGAACAGTCGCAGCCGACGGATCTCACCGAGGCTGCTGCGTTGCCGGGGTGAACCGGTGAGTCCCATTTGTGGCCCGTCCTGGCAGCGCAGGAGCTGGTTGGGAGCGGATCACCGACCGGTGATCAAGCCGGGGGCCGAGGGAGCGATCATCGCCACGTCGGACGAAGGGGTGGTCAGGGTGCCGACGGTGGGTGTCGACGTGGCGGACGAGACCGGAGCGGGCGATGTCTTTCTGGCTGCTCTCACAGTCCAACGATCCGAGGGAGTCGACTGGATCGATGCCACTGCGTTTGCCAACGCCGCCAGTGCGATCTCGGTCGCGCACGCCCGTCTGACGCTTCCGGAGCGGGCGACGGTCGAAGCTGCGCGACGGGACTGGAGTGGCTCCCAGGTCGAGACGCTCATTCCTCCGCCGCGCCGACGTCGGACCCCCTCCATCCGGTTTCGAAACCCACGCATCAGGGCAGAGTGAACGCATGAGATCAATCTTGGTGTTCGGCGATCAACTCAATCGGCGAATCGGAGCGCTCGCCGATGCCGAGCCCGGATCGGTCAGAGTGCTGATGGTCGAGAGCGTCGCGCTGCTGGACCGCAATCGCCACGTTCAACGCAACCACTTCGTGGTTGCCGCCATGCGCCGATTCGCCGCCGAGCTCGCCGATGCCGGATACGAGGTCGACTATCGCACTGCTCCGACGCTCAGATCGGGGATCGAGGCGCATCGCAGCGAGCACGAGCCCGACGAGGTCGTTGCCACCGAACCCAACTCACGGGCCGGACGTGAGCTGTGTGATGAACTCGGGGTCACGCAGGTCCGCTCCAACCAGTTCCTCTGTCACCACACCGACTTCGCGGAATGGGCGGACGCCAGGAAGTCGATGAAGATGGAGCCGTTCTACCGATGGACTCGTAATCGTCTCGGCTATCTGATGGACGGTGACGGCGAGCCGGTCGAGGGCCGATGGAACTTCGACGAGGAGAACCGACAGCCGCCTCCCGACGACCCGTCGATCTTCACGACCCCGCCCACTTCCGAACTCGACGACCTCGACCGAGAGGTGCTGGACTCACTGCCTGAGACCCACGGGGAGCCGCCGGTGGGGATCTGGGCGACGAGCCGGCGAGCGGCACTCGCCCGTCTGAACCACTTCGTCGAACACGAGCTCGCCAGATTCGGTCCGTATGAAGACGCCATGACCCGTGGGTCGTGGAATCTCGCCCACTCGGTGCTCAGTCCGTACCTCAACCTCGGTCTCCTGCTGCCGGACGAAGTGTGCGAGCGTGTCGAAGAGGCCTACCGGAACGGTGACGTCCCGATCAACTCGGCCGAGGGTTTCATCCGCCAGGTGATCGGATGGCGCGAGTACGTCTGGGGGCTGTACTGGCTCTGGCCCGACCACATCGACTCGAACGTCTTGAACCATCGTCGCCACGTTCCCCCGGCCTTCACCGGCGAAGCGGAGACCGACATGGCCTGCGTCGCCGACACGCTTCAAGGGTTGGAGAAGCGTGCATGGGTTCATCACATCCCGCGCCTGATGGTGCTGTCGAACTTCGCCAACCTCTACGGAATCCATCCGCGCCGGCTGATGGACTGGATGCTCGACCAGTACATCGACGGAGCCGAGTGGGTGATGGTGCCGAACGTGATGGGGATGGCGCTGTGGGCCGACGGGGGCCGCATGGCGACCAAGCCATACGTGTCCGGCGGGGCCTACATCAACCGGATGAGCGACTACTGCTCGGACTGCCGATACAACCCGAAGAATCGGGTCGGCGACGACGCCTGTCCGTTCACGACCCTCTACTGGGACTTCCTCGATCGCCACCGCGATGAACTCGAGCAGAGTCACCGGATGGGGCGCCCCCTGGCCAATCTCGATCGGCTGTCCGATCTGGACGCCGTCCGGGATCGTGCCGAGACCGTGAAACGGGGCATCCGCGAAGGGCGGATCTGACTCCGACTCGACTCATCCAGTCGATAGTTCACCCAGCAGCACCTTCGGGCCGCCGGGTCCGGCATCGCCGTCCTCGACACGGCCTGCACCGGTCAATCCAGAGTATGCGCCGCTTCCACCGACGACCATCCAGCGGTCGTGTTCGTCGGGATTCCAGGCGATCGAGATCGCGCCGGTCCCGTCAGAGCACCCGAGCTGTGTTTCGATGAGCACCTGCGCGTGTTCTGTCTGCTGCAACGTGACGGCCTCGGCGTATTCGATCGGCGAGCCGTCGACCATGCGATACCCGACCTGACGGTGTGAGCCTCCATCGCAGATCGACCCCGATTGGCGGTCCGAAGCGGACCATCGCTGGCCGCCCCCGATCTCGACCTCGATCTCGACATCGACCGATGGCGTCTCGGTCGATCGGTTCTCGCAGGCGCCGACGCCAAGCGCCGTGAGGGTGATGACGAGCAGGAGTCGATGAGTGGGCTTCATTCGACTCCCTCGATGCAACGGGTGATGGGCGAGCGTCCGGTCAGGAGTTCGAACCGGGCGGTGAGTTCATCGCAGGTCGGTGGTGGAAGGAGGGGGTATCTGGCGTCGCCGGTGCCGGCGAGCCCCCAGGCGATCGTGAAGGCGGCATGCTCCACACCCCGTTCACGCCAGACCGCCTCGCCGCTCCCTCTCCAGACCGTCAGCCCGACGCGATCGAGGAAGGTCGCCCTGGTGTCCTCGTCGAGATGGTCGAGCATCCAGACGTGGGCGAGTTCGTGGAGGCCCGAGGCGAGGACCGACGGTGCCCAGCCGGAGGCGGTCTCCTCGAAGTCCATCCGGTCTTCGGATGCGCAGATCACCACGGTGTGGGATCCGTCGTAGCGCTCATCGGACTCGAAGGCGAGTCCGGCCCGACCTTTGCAGTCCGGCGACGGGGGAAACCAGATCGCTCTCACCTCCGGCACGCCCAATCCGGCGCGCTCGAAGCGGCTCAACATCCAGAACGAGAACTCCATTTGCGCGGCGCCTGCGTTGACCAGATCGATCCGTAACCCGCCCGCGTCGAGAATCCCGGTGACGTTCTCGTCCAGCGACGGCCCGAGCTCGAACACCGTCCACCACCCGTCCTCGAGGTCGGCGAGGCATCGGCGGGCAGAGGGTATGTGGAGGTAGGTCGATTCGAATGCGATTCGATCCCCGTCGAGTGACCATCGCTTCGCCTCGAGCATCGGACACGTTCCATCGATCTGCAGGAGCACGATCGCTTCGACCTGTGGCCCGGAGCGGTAGGTGAAGATGCTGGGCCACGGTCCGAGTTCGATGAATCCCCCGGTGCCGGCGTGGTCTGCGATCTCCTCCAAGCCGCGCCATGTCGTGCGCCGCAGGTCGTCGATCACTGCAGCCCCTTCCGCATACACATCTTCGAAAGCGATTCGGTCCTGCCCGTTCCACGCCGCCAAGTAGCGATCGGCCAGGTTGACCACGGTGTGCTCTTCCAGGGCTGCGGGGCGGAAGGGTGTGCCGAGCGAGCGAAACGCCCGGGAGGCAGTCCGGCCCTCCGGGCCGAAGGCGTAGGTCTGGACCCAGTCGCCGGTCACGGCATCGTCGTAGGAGTACCACCAGACGGCGGCGCCGTCGAGCGACACGAAGACATGTCGCGCGTCGACATCGGTTCCGGCCGGCAAGGGCGCATACAGATCCTGGATCATGCCGACCACCTGGTTCGGGGTGGTCCCCACGCCCAGACCCCACACGGTCAGGTCGAG
>CBDTYK010000193.1:0-4245 GCA_965364595.1 uncultured bacterium | reverse complement strand
CATTCCCCGTATTCGGCGGAATCTCCGGATGCACGAGAACGATGTGAACATCGAGTCGGGAGTGCTGAGTCATGGGTTGTGAGATCCCCGGCTGTGTGATCGGCCGTGTCTGGTCCGCACAACCCACGACCCACGACCCACTACGGCCGATGTGAGCCGCAAGGCGAGCGAGGCCATCAGAAGAGTCGGAGTTCGCGGGATTCGATTTCGCGGAGGCCGTCGTAGTCGACCTCGACGCAGGCGATCCCTCGTGCCTCGGCAAGTGTTTTCGCCTGCGGCTTGATGATCTGCGCAGCGAAGATCCCGCGGACCGGTGCGAGTCGGGGATCGTTGTCGAGGCGTTCGACGTACCGAGCGAGTTGCTCGACGCCGTCGATCTCGCCTCTCCGCTTGATCTCGACGGCGACCGTGTCGCCGTCTGCGCTCTCACAGAGCAGGTCGACGGGGCCGATGTCGGTCTGATACTCCCGACGGATCAGTTCGAGGCCGTCCTCGATCACCCAGGGCCGGGCGGCCAGCAGCTCCTGGAGGTGTGCCTCCACCCCGTCCTTGATGAGGCCCGGATCCTCACCGAGCGAATGGTCGGTGTCCGAGATGACCTCGTGGAGCGTGATCGTGAGCTTCTCGCCCTTCGGGTTCACCACCACCCACTCCGACTCCGTCTCGGTCACGGAGTTCGGTGCGTTCATCCAGTTGAGGGGTTTGTAGGCGCCACCGTCACTGTGAATCGCAACGCAGCCGTCGGCCTTGACCATCAAGAGTCGCTGGGCGCGGGGCAGGTGGGCCTTCAGCCGGCCCTCGTAGTCCACCGTGCACTCGGCGATGACGAGCCTCAACGCACGCCGATCTTTCCGAGGGCCAGCACCTGAGCGAGCACCGCTTTCTCCAGATCATCGAGGTCCTGGCTCTCGTTCGGTGCGTGTACCGCCGACGTCGGGTCGCCGGCACCGGTGAGCAGGATCGCCGATTCCGGGTACCGCGACGAGAAGTCGGCGACGAACGGAATCGACCCCCCGACACCCATCTCCACCACATCGGTGCCCCACACCTGCTCCATGGAGGCTCGGAAGGCATCGACCGCCGGTCCGTGGAGCGGGAGCTGGAACGCCTCACCCGATTCGACGCCGGTGATGGTCACCTCTGCGCCCCACGGGATGTTGGCGATGAGATGGTCCCGAAGCGCGTTCATCGCATCATCGGGGTCCTGACCGGGAGCGATCCGCATGCTGACCTTGGCCCGGGCCACCGGCACGAGCTGGTTGATGGCTTCCTTCAGGGGTGGGGCGTCGATCGCCAGCACGGCAATGGCGGGTTTGGTCCAGGTTCGGCCGGTGAGGCTGCCGGTGCCGAGCGAAGCCAGTCCGGCGACGGTACCCATCGCAGCGCGAACCTCGTCCTCTGTGAGGTCGAGCGGATCCGACTCTCCAGAGACCAGCCCTGGCACCGCCACTTCCCCGTCCTCGGTGTGAAGGGTCGCCAGCAGCCGCGCCAGGGTGGTCACCGCATCGGGGAACACGCCGCCGAACATGCCCGAGTGAACTGCTTTCTCGGCCGTTCGCACCTCGACCACGCATGCGACGAGTCCGCGCAGTGACGTCGTCAATGCAGGTTCGCCAACACGCCAGTTACCCGAGTCGGCGATGACGATGACATCGGCAGCCAGCTTCTCGGCATAGGTGTTCAGGAAGCCGCTGAGGTGGGCCGATCCGATCTCCTCCTCACCTTCGATGAACACTTTGATGTTGACGGGCGGGTCACCCTCGAAGGCTCGGAGCGCCCCGAGATGCATGATCACACCGGACTTGTCGTCGGACGCCCCGCGTCCGTACAGCCGTCCGTCGCGTTCGAACGGGACGAACGGCTCGGTCTCCCATTCCTCCATCGGGCCCGGCGGCTGAACGTCGTGATGGGCGTAGAGGAGCACGGTCGGCGTCCCGTCCGGTCCGTCGATCGATGCGAACACGGCGGGATGAGCTCCGGGATACTCCAACAGTTCCGCATTCGAGGCACCGGCTTCTGCGAGGAGCTCTCGGACGCGTTCGGCCGAGCGTCTGACCTCCGATTCCGGGTATCCGGCCGCGCTCACCGACGGGATCTCGACGAGCTCCCGCAGGGTCGCCACCAGGCCGGGCATGAGTTCGTGCACTTTCGAAGTGAGATCCGCCATGCCGAGCGAGGCTAATTGGTTCGGCCCGCCGGCCTCACGCCGGATGCTCGCTCGCTGGCGCTCGCATTTCGCCCGATGTCGTTGCTCGGCCCCGGGGGGCCTCCCACCGACGCTGGATGTGCTTCGCACGCCTCGCAGTTCGTGCTCGATGCGCCTCGATTGGAGTCGGCACTGGCGATGCCCTCTTCGAAGTCAGGTCGCGGGTTCCGGCTGGAGCGGCCGGAGGCCATCGAGCGTCCGGTGAGGCCGCCAGGCCGATCCGGACATCCAGCGGCGATGCGGAGCGAGCCATCCGGCGTCCTCGTTTGCCGCCGTCGTGCCGTACCGTCGTGCCGTGCGGTTTCGACTCTCTGGCATTCCGGTTCACGTTCGGTGGTCGTTCTGGGTGGTGGCACTGCTCGTCGTACCGCTGCCGTATCGGCTGATCCTCCGGCCACGGGCATGGCCGTTTCTGGTGGCGTGGATCCTGGTCGTGCTCGTGACGGTGCTGGTGCACGAGTATGCCCATGCCCGGATCGCCCGCCGCCATGGTGCCGAAGTGTCCATCACGCTGTATCTGCTCGGTGGCTTCACCACCTGGACGACGCAGGGCGTCCGGCCACACGGCCGATTCTGGGTCGCCGCGGCCGGGTCGATCGCCGGGTTCGTGATGGGAGGCGCCGTGTGGCTGGCGTTCCAGCTCGGACTCGTTCCCGCAAGGCCGTCGGTGCTCGTCTTTGCCCTCGAGAACTTCTGGTACGTCAACCTGGTGTGGGGCGCCTTGAACTGGATCCCCATCCGGCCGCTCGACGGCGGGCAGATGCTCTCGAGTGCGCTCGAGGCCTGGCTCGGGCGGACCGGGGCGACCATCGCAAACGTCGTGTTCCCTTCGGTGACGCTCGCGGGCGGCATCCTCGCCTTGACATCCGGCCTGTATGCGATCGCCGTGTTCGCTGCCCTCGTTCTTGCAGCAGAAGTCGTGCGCGCGTTCGGATTGATCGACCCACCGCAGGATTCTCCACAGCCTGCCTCAGCCGCGGAGGAGGCGACGGGGTAGGTTGAGTCGCATGGACTTCTCGTACAGCGACAAGGTCGAACAGCTGCGTGGCGAGCTCAACGACTTCATGGAGCGCCACGTGTATCCGGCCGAACCGGTCTACGAACAGCAGATGGCCGATTCGGGGAACCCGCACTTCCATCCGCCGGTTCTCGAGGAGCTGAAGCGTGAGGCTCGGAGCCGTGGATTGTGGAACCTGTTCCTTCCCGATGCCGAGCATGGAGCGGGACTCACCGTCCAGGAGTATGCGCCGCTCGCCGAGATCACCGGTCGGAGCCCGTCGATCGCTCCGGAGGCGCTCAATTGTGACGCCCCGAACACGGGGAACATGGAGATCCTCCACATGTTCGGGACCGACGCCCAGAAGGAACGGTGGCTCCATCCGTTGTTGGAGGGTGAGATCCGATCGTGTTTCTCGATGACGGAGCCCGATGTTGCCTCGTCCGACGCCCGGAACATCAGGACCAGGATCGAGACCGACGGCGACGATTATGTGATCACCGGTCGGAAGTGGTTCTCATCGGGCGCAGCCTCCGAGCGCTGCAAGGTTTCGATCGTGATGGGCATCACCGATCCCGACGCCGATCCGTATCACCAGCAGTCGATGGTGATCGTGCCGATGGACGCTCCGGGTGTGACGGTCGAACGTGAACCGCTCGTGTTCGGCTATCAGGACCGAGGCGGCCACCCCCAGATCCACTTCGACCACGTCCGTGTTCCAAGGTCGAATCTGCTCGGCGAGCAGGGCGGCGGCTTCGCGATCGCCCAGGCGAGGTTGGGACCCGGTCGTATCCACCACTGCATGCGGGCCATCGGCGCCGCCGAACGATGCTTCGATCTGATGGTGCAGCGGGCGAAGGCCCGGGTCGCATTCGGCAAGCCGCTGTCCGATCAGGGGGTGGTCAGAGACTGGATCGCCGAGTCGCGGATGAGGATCGAACAGGCCCGTCTCCTGGTGTTGAAGACGGCGTGGATGATCGACAACGTCGGTGCCAAGGGTGCCCGCATCGAGATCGCCGCCATCAAGGTGGTGGCCCCGGCT
>CBDTYK010000192.1:0-4247 GCA_965364595.1 uncultured bacterium | reverse complement strand
TCGGGGTGATGGTCTGGCTCGCCATCGTGGCGGTCTCGCTCTGCTGGATCGTGGTACGCCTCACCCGGGATCGGGCCGCCGGCTGGTGGGAGTGGGCCGTGTGGATCACGGCCACGGTCATCGTCGGGCCGCTCGGCCCGGTCGCGCACCGTTCGGGTTGGATGCGCGCTCGGTCCTCGCTGATGTCCGTCGTCGGCTACTCGATCGCCTGGGTGATCGCTGTCTGGACGATGATCAGCCTTGCCGAGCCCAACCCCCTGGTCATCATCGGGGTGACGATCTTCCTGCCGGTGCTCGTGGCACTGCTGGGGATCCGCGCCCATGTGATCGAACGCGCCGAACATCACGGCTACCGATGGGCGGTCCGTCGGGGTGCGCTCGCCGAGTTCGTGACCTGGTCGGTCGGGTTTGCAGTCTTCTTCCCGTTGACGTTCCTGGCCGATGATCGCGTGCTGTCGACGGTCCCGGCCCCGTCCAGCCCGTTCTTCGGTGCGCTGCTCTCGGTGATCGCCGTCGTCGCCGTGATCGTCCTGTCCGGATTCGATTCGGTCGTCGGTCGCCTCGGGTACCGGCTCTGGCCGCAGCCATCCTCGGCCCCCGGGGCTGCGGCCGGCCTCCGGCTGCCAACGCTCCACGATTCGAAGTCGATCGCCTTCGCGGCGCTCGTGTTGTTCGTGGTCGTGCTCGCCGTCTCGATCGCGCTCTTCGGCTGATTCCCTGGCAACCTGATGAGGTGGCCGAATCGAAGATCCCTGAACCGACGAGTTCCAAACCCTGGGGAACCGCCGAGACGCCGTATGAAGAGATCGGCGGCGACGAGACGATCCTCGCCATCGCGGAGACCTTCTACGACATCATCGAGCGCGATTCACCGGTCCTCCGGGCGATGCTGCCAGAGGACACGTCTGGCTCCCGACGCAAACTCCATCAGTTCCTGTCGGGATGGACGGGTGGTCCTCCCCTCTACTGGGAGGAGCACGGGCACCCGCGTCTGAGGCTGCGCCACGCTCCGTTCCCGATCGATGATGTCGCCGCAGAGGAGTGGGCGCGGGTCATGCGGGAGGCGATCGACACGGTCGAGATGCCCGGTCGGGCGGCCGAGTTCCTCAAACAGCAGCTGTCCGCCGCTGCGCTGACGCTGATCAATCGCTGAGGGACTCCACGACTCCCTCGGCGGCCGAGATGATCCGATCGAGGGTTGCGGCGTATGAGGCGTCGTCGGCGCCGTACGGGTCGGCGATCTCGTCGTCGGAACTGGACGAGTCGTAGCCGGCGAACAACTCGATGGGCGCGGTCCCCCCGAGCGTCCTGAGGAAGAGTTCCGTTTGGCGGTCCATCGCCAGGATCAGATCGGCGGATGCCACCTGGGTCTTCGTGACCTGGGCTGCACTGCCGGTGATCTCGAGACCGCGTGCCCTGCCGGCGGCAACCATCGCAGGGGTGGGGGGCGCTCCGACCTGCTCGGCGCTGGTACCGGCCGACGTGACCTCGATCCCGATGCGGGCTCGAGCCGCCGCGGCCCGGATCGCTGCCTCACCGGCCGGAGATCGACAGGTGTTTCCGGCGCAGACGACCAGGATTCTCATGCCGAGACCGCGTGTTGACGGAAGGTTTCGGTTCGTCGATTGTTTGGTGACATCGCTCCGAAATGATGGTTGAAACATCCCGCATGGGGTACACTGTTTGCAATTGCAAGCACTGCAAGCACCTTCCTGATCTTCTGAGGATCAAACATGATCGCTGCAACCAGATTCCCTGTTGCCGTTGCCAAGACCAAACGTGGGGAGACGTTCAACGTCCGCCCCGTTCATCCCGACGACAAGTGGACGCTCGCCGATGCGTTCACGCGACTGTCTCCCGAGACCCGCTACAACCGGTTCCTGGTGCCGAGCGAACGGCTGTCCAACTCTCAACTCGCCTATCTGACCGAACTCGACTTCCACGACCACGTCGCGTGGGGAGCGATCGACGGAGACAACCCGGTCGCCATCGGCCGGTTCATCCGCCTCGACAACGATCCGACCTCGGCCGACTTCGCCATCACGGTGTTCGACACTCATCAGGGCCGGGGGATCGGACCGATGCTGCTCGAGATCCTCGCCGTGTCCGCCCGGTCGCGGGGTATCAGGCGGTTCCACTTCGACGTCCTGGCCGAGAACGAGCCGATGATCTCGGTGCTCCGCCGGTACGGAGCCGAGATCGAGTCACAAGGTGACCTCGTCCACGCCGTGCTCGACATTCAGACGATCCCGGCTCCCGAGATCGTCGAAGGCGACCTCGGAAACCTGATGGAAGCGGTTGCGCGTGAGCGCAATCATTCGGTGGGATCGAGCTCCAGGGACGCCGAGTTCACGCAGTAGCGGAGTCCGGTGGGCTGCGGTCCGTCCGGGAAGACGTGTCCGAGGTGCCCCCCGCAGGTTGCACAGACGATCTCGCTGCGAACCATCCCATGGGACGTGTCCTGCTTCTCGACGATCCGGTCCTCGGCGAGCGGGGTGTAGAAACTCGGCCAACCCGAGCCCGACTCGTACTTCGTGTCCGATGAGAACAGTTCGGTCCCGCATCCTGCGCAGGCGTAGACGCCGGGGCGCTTCTCGTTCCAGTACTTGCCGGTGAAGGCCGGCTCGGTCGCGCCCTCACGGAGCACGGCGAACTGCGCCGGATCCAGTTTGACCCGCCACTGCTCTTCGTTCATCTGTGTTGTATCTGACATGTCCTCGACCATAGATACACCGGCCGCATAGGCGTAGCGACCGGAGGAGCGTTCATCGCGTGTTTCGAAACCGTGAGACGTGGGAGTGCGCTCACGGCTGCATCTGCTCGGCGAGGCGGTCGAAGAACGGCAGCTGGGCCGGCATCATCAGCAGCTGGGCTTCGTTGCGGTTCACCCACCTCACCCGATCGATCTCGGGGAACGAGCGGAGCTTGCCTCGCCAGCGCATCTCGAAGTGACCCGGATCGAGCGTGTCGGGGTCCAGATGTGGGGCGTCGACGGCCCAGGCGAGCACGCGTTTGCCCGATCGTTGGGTGATCTCGCCCAGGTCGAGCCAGTGTCCGTCCGGAACCGGCCATCCGGTCTCTTCCTCGAATTCGCGTCCGGCGGCGGCGCGAGCGTCTTCGTCGTCTTCGATCCGGCCTTTGACGATCGACCAGGAGCCGGCGTCCTTTCGGGCCCAGAGCGGCCCACCGGGGTGCGCGATCAGGATCTCGAGATCGCGGGAGAACCGGTACGGAACGAGGCCGGCACTGAACATGTGACGAACCTAATCGCAGGGTGCACTACCCCAACTGAGGTCGGTAGCCTCGACGTCGATGATCGATCACGGACGTTCTGCCGTTCCCGCCTCCATCCGATTCCTCCCCGCCGTCCCGGAGGGCTTCGAACTGAGCGAAGCCGAGCGACTGTCCGATGGGCTCCGGCGCTTGAGCCTCGAGGAGTTCGACCGGGCGATCGGCGGCCTGATGGCCGGATCGGACATCGACGTGGCCGTCCATGAGGCGCGCAAGTCGATGAAACGACTGAGAGCAGTCCTCCGGATGATCCGCGACGAGCTGGGGGAGCAGCGGTATCGACGCGAGAACGAGCTCCTGCGGAACACGGCACGCCTGATCGGGCCGGTCAGGGACTCGGCGGTCCTGGCGACCACGGTTGCGACGATTCGGAGCCGGTTCGCCGCTCACCTCAGGCGTTCGGCGTTCGAGACCCTCGAAGTCAGTCTCAGCCGACGCCACGTCGAGGCGAGGGCTCGGTTGGCCGAGGACCCTGTGGTGTTGCGGCGGGTGGTGTACGCACTTCGGTCCGCTCGTGCCCGATATCGGGTGTGGCCCGCCGAGGCGGACCCACGGGGGACCTGGCGCGCCGAGCCGGCCCCCCATTCCTTCGACACGATGCGAGGAGGTCTGCTCCGGACCTATCGGCGGGGGCGCAACGAGATGCGGATCGCCGAGCGGGAGCCGACGGCGCACAACTTCCATTGGTGGCGCAAGCGGGTGAAGTATCTACGTCACCAGATGGAGCTGCTCCGCCCGATGTTTCCAGAAGTGCTGGACGGCTACATCGTTGCACTCGATCACCTCGGTGATCTCTTGGGTGAGGAGCACGACCTCGCCGAGCTCGTGGCGCTCGTCGCTGAACAGCCCGAGCTGTGCGCCGATGATGCAGAGGTGACGCTGATCACGGCGCTGGCAGAGCACCGCCGCTCCGAGCTTCAGGCCGAGGCGCTGGCTGTCGGTCGCAAGGTCTACGC
>CBDTYK010000191.1:0-4251 GCA_965364595.1 uncultured bacterium | reverse complement strand
GAAGTCGCTTCTCGACAAGCATCCCGGTGACGAGTGGAAGCGGTTCGCCAGCTACCGGGCCATGCTCGGGTACCAGTGGGCGCTCCCCGGCAAGAAGCTGCTGTTCATGGGCGCCGAGATCGCCGATCCCCGCGAGTGGGACCACAACGGCGAACTGCCCTTCCACCTGCTCGACTATCCCGTTCATGCCGGCGTCATGAGGCTCGTCGGCGAGCTCAACCGGCTGTATCGCGACACGCCCGCCCTGCACTTCTGGGACACCGATCCTCGCGGGTTTCAGTGGATCGAGGCGGACGACGTCTCCCATGCGAGCCTCGTCTTCCTGCGGTCGGCCGACGGCCACCCTCCGGTCGTGGCGGTCTGCAACTTCACTCCCGAGGCCTGGCACGACTACCGGTTCGGTGTGCCCGTGGCCGGCCCGTGGAAGACCCTGTTGTGCACCGACGCGGACGAATTCGGAGGATCGGGACTCGTCCCGACCGGGCTCGAGACCATCGACGAGGCCTCGCACGGCCACGACCAGTCGCTCAGCATGCTGGTGCCACCGATGTCCGTCACGTTCCTCACACCGGGCTGAACCGGCTCTCACCGGGTACTCATCCGGCCTCGGTAGCCTTCCGGATCGTGAGACCACGGACGACTTCGATCGCAGCGTTCTGGCCGGCCCTGCTGGGCGTGCTGGCCTCACACCAGATCGCCTACTCGGGTCACGACGACGGCCACGTCCACGGCTATCTCGAGACGATCGGGCCGGCGCTGGTAGTTGCGGGAGTCCTCGGGTGGATCTGGTCGTGGGCGCGAGCGCGCGTCGAATTCCGGTCGGTGCTCAGAATCCAATTCGTGCTCTTCGCCGTGATGGAGAGTTCGGAGCGGCTGGCGACCGCCACGGGGTTTGCAGTCTCCGACCTCTCGCCGATCGGCATCGCAATCGTGATGCTCTCGCTCGGGGCCGCCCTCACAGTCTTCGCCGACCGTGTAGTCGAATTGATCGGCTCCGATGAGTGGAGTCTCGTGCAGGTCGGCGGCGGCGACCTCATCGACCACCCGACGTCCGCCGCTCGGCAACAGGCTCGGGTCACCACCTGGTCCATCCGAGCTCCGCCGTCCTTCGTCTGAAACGCGAACGACACGACGAAGGGAAGAGACATGACACAGACGAAACAGTCGCGCCTGCGCATCGGCGCACTCCTCCTGTCCCTGGCGATGGTGCTGGCGGCATGCGGCGACTCGGAAGAGACGTCGGACACGACTGCCATGAACGACGGGATGGCCATGGAGGACGGTATGGAGATGGAGATGAACATGGGTGATGTCGATGCCACTCCGGCCTCCGAGGTCCCCGGCGGAGACCTCGTGTCCGGGACGTTCATGCTGCTCGACACCCGACCATCCGGCTACGACGACATGACCGGCACCGCCGAGATGGCGCGCCACGACGGCGGGACCACGGTGACGATCGAGGTGTCCGGCCTCCAGCCGGGAGTCGAGTACATCTCGCACGTCCACGCCGAGCCCTGTTCCAACAACGGGGGTCCGCACTATCAGTTCGAGGTCGGTGGCTCCGAGTTGCCGCCCAACGAGATCCACCTGCTGTTCACTGCCGACGAGGACGGCAATGGCTTCATGACCGCCGAGAACGATCAGACCGTCGACGAGCGCGCCGTTGCGATCGTGGTCCATCCGGTGGACCTGATAGACAACAAGATCGCATGCGCCGATTTCTGACGGTGCTCGGGGTGGCGGTGCTGTTCGCCGCCACCCCGGCGTTCGCCCACGGGCCGGTCGGGGCCGAACCCGGGCCCGGTGCAACCGTCGGGGGTGAGATCGACGAGGTTGCGATCATCTTCCCAGAGTTGATGTCGCCGGATGACATGTTCATCACGGTCTCCGACCCTCAGGGCGCCGAGGTGGCACTGCGATCCGCCGTGACGCTGGATGACAACGAGCAGGTCGCTCGCGTGCAGATCGAGCGGCTCACCCAGCCGGGGGAGTACCGGGTCGACTACCGGGTGTCAGGCATCGACGGTGTGACGAGTCCGGGCGCCTACGTCTTCACGTTCGAACCGTCCGCCGACCCTCCCGTCTCGGTGCCGGTTCCCGAGCCCGTGCTGACCGCCTCCGGCGGCCCGAACTGGGGTGCGTTTGGGTTGGGTCTCGTCGTGGCGGGGGCGATTCTGCTCGTCTTCTCCAGGAATGCCCGTCGCGCCCGATGATGTCTGCGCGCGGAGAGTAGGTTCAGGGAGCACGCGAGACAGGAACAACCACATGGCACAGCTCCCGCCCAGTCGTCGAATCCTCTCGATGGTGTTGGCCGGTGGGGAGGGCAAACGTCTCATGCCGCTGACGCGTGATCGGGCCAAGCCGGCAGTGCCGTTCGGGGGCAAGTACCGACTCATCGACTTCGCACTCTCGAACCTCGTCAACGGCGGCTACCGCAGGATCGTTGTCCTCACCCAGTACAAGAGCCACAGCCTCAACGTCCATCTGTCGCGGACCTGGCGAATGAGCACGCTGCTCGGCAACTACGTGACCTCGGTGCCTGCGCAGATGCGGATGGGCAAACGATGGTTCGTCGGGTCGGGGGACGCCTTGTTCCAGAACATCAACATCATCGAGGACGAGGCGCCCGAGCACATCTTCGTGTTCGGTGCCGACCACATCTACCGCATGGATCCCAACCAGATGTTGCAGGCCCACGTCGACTCGGGAGCCGGGGTCACCGTTGCAGGCATCAGGGTGCCGATCGCCGAGGCGACCGCGTTCGGTGTCATCCAGCAGTCGAAGGACAGCACCAGGATCGAGAAGTTCTGGGAGAAGCCGGCGGAGCCTCCGAGTACACCAGACGACCCGACCATGGCGTTCGCTTCGATGGGCAACTACGTCTTCGACGCCGAGGTGCTGCTCGATCTCGTCAAAGAAGACGCGATGCTCGACGACTCACGGCACGACGTCGGTGGAGATCTCATCCCGGCGCTGGTCGAGCGGGGCGAGGCGCACGTCTACGACTTCACACAGAACGAGGTGCCGGGCGTCACCGATCGTGAGCACGGCTATTGGCGGGACGTCGGGACGCTGGACTCGTACTTCGACGCCAACATGGACCTCGTGTCGGTCGATCCCGTCTTCAACCTGTACAACCGTGACTGGCCCATCTACACGTCCGAGATCACGGCGCCGCCCGCAAAAGTCGTGGCTGTTGCGGACTACGGCGCCGGTGGGATGAGCGATTCGATCCTCGGCAACGGTGTGGTGGTCAGTGGCGGCTTCGTCGCTCATTCCGTACTTGCGCCGTGGGTTCGTGTCGAACCCGGGGCCACCGTGGACCACTGCGTGCTGTCCGAGGACGTGGTGATCGAGTCGGGCGCACAGGTCCGGAACGCCATCATCGACAAGAACGTGGTCGTTCCTCCCGGGTTCCGGATCGGGTTCGATGCCGAAGAGGACAGGGCACGCGGCTTCGAAGTGACCGAGTCCGGCATCGTGGCGGTCGCCAAGAACCATCGCTTCGACATCTGACACCGAACCTTCAAGTGCGGCCGCTCGCGGTCGATAACGACAGTAGATGTCGGCGAATCATGTCCTCCGTCAGCGGAACGCGTCGTCGGTCTGGTCCGGCCTGATCGACTCGTACAACGCTGCGCGCCTCGTGATCGCAGCGCTCGCCACCGCCTCCTCGGCCGTGGTCGGCATGATGAACGGATGGCCGCGCGGTCCCTGGGTGCTGATCGTGTCTGTGTCGGTGGCAGTCCATGCGCTCGTGTATCGACTGCAGCGGGGTCGATCGGCGACGGCGCTGCTCATCATCGATGGTCTAGCGCTCGCAGCTGCGACATTCGCCATGGGCATCGTGACCGTTGCGCTGCTCGCCCTGTCGCTGATGTTGATCAGCGCTGCCGTCCTCGAAGTCGGTGCCCGGGTGTACTCACTCTGGGTGTTCGATGTGACGGTGATCGGGCTTGCCCTCGCCCTGAACGGGTTCTTCGGCTTGCCGGCGTACACCGATTCTCAACGGGCCTTGAGCGAGCGTGTCGGCCTGGTCTTCTTTGCAGTCGCGTGCGTGGCGATGACGCGCACGCTCGTGAACCGGCTTCGGCAGATCGACTACGAACGCCGGGCGACCAAGGAACGATTGTCGTCCCATGACAGTCGGTACCGGGCGATGCTGGCCTACAGCTCCGACGGTCTGGCCGTCACCGATGCCGGTCTCCGGCTCATCGAACTCGGTGTGCAGAACGAGCGACTCACCGGCTA
>CBDTYK010000190.1:0-4257 GCA_965364595.1 uncultured bacterium | reverse complement strand
CTCGCAACACTCCGCAGCTTCGACAGCGCATCAGCATGGTCGAAGTGCCGAGGACTGCTCATAGGATCTGACCATGACAGCTACCCACTTCATCGCCCACGCGACTCGGGTCGCCGAGATCTAGGACGATGACCGCTCGAGCATTCGTCTCACCCTTCGGACAGGGGTTCGGCTTCGCCGAGGTGCGGTCTGGCGACCGCCTCGACGTGCGAGCCGAGGAGCAGCGACTGGTCGAGGGGTGGTCGGCTCGGGCTCGCGCACGGTTCCTCATGGGACGTACCGCGGCACGGATGGCCTTTTCCCAGCTCGGTGTAGAGGTCGGACCGATCACGCGGGGGCCGAATCGCGAGCCGATCTGGCCCGCTGGGTTCTGCGGAAGCATCACACACGCAGGCGGCCGAGCAATCGCAGCCGTTGCCGGCAGGGATCTCACGTCTGGGATCGGCATCGATCTGGAGGACGCGGACCGCTGGTTCCCGGATCTCCTTCCATACGTTGCCTTCGGTCAGGAGCTGCATTGGTTGGACAATCTCGCAGCCGTCGAGCGGAAGCGTCTCACGGTCGCAGTGTTCTCAGCGAAGGAGAGCATCTACAAGGCCGTCTACCCCAGGGTCGGGCGCTACTTCGGGTTCGAGTCGGCCCGTGTGGCTCCCGGGACGGACCACTCCCGCCTCGTCGGTCGCTTGGAAGCACCCATCCGAGACTGTTGTCCGGAACTGGAGACTCTCGACATTCGAGTCGAGTGGTTCGAGTCGCTCGTCCTGACTTCGACGGCACTTCCGGTCAGGAGCGAGGGTGGGGCCGAGACCGCTCGGAGGTGAGCTTCGCCCGCTTGGGCGCAATCTCGAGCGGACCCTGGTGCGAGCGCACGGGCCATTCCCGCGCAGCTGCCAAGCCCAGAGCCGGTGGGATCAACGCGCCGACATCGGGGAACCGGGTGTGTCCGGACGGCGCGACGTGCCCGTTCCCCCCTCAATCGAAACCACCCGTCCATCTGCCAGTTGGATCACGTCGTCGACGGTGCTGAGCACCTCGGGCCGGTGGCTGATGAGTAGGACGGCCGGGCGTGGCTCGAGCCGAGCGATGTTGTGCATGACTGCATCCATGCTGTCCCTGTCGAGATGGTTGGTGGGTTCATCGAGGATCAGCAGAGACGGACGGTGGATCACCGCCCGTGCGATGGCGAGACGCTGTCGTTGTCCCCCTGACAGAAACACCCCCTCCTCCCCGATATCGGTGTCGAGGCCCTCTGGCAGCCGCCAAACGAAGTCGGCCTCGGCGATCTCGAGCGCTCTGCGCACAGCCTCGTCATCCACCGAATCGCGGGCGAACGTCACGTTGTCTCGCACGGAACCCGGAAGCAGAACGGTCTGTTGTGCGACCACGCCCATCGACCGCCGCAGCCTGACCAGGTCGACCTCGGAGTACGGGACGCCGGCAGCCGTGAGCCGTCCTTCTTCGGGTCGATAGAACCCGAGAATCAGGTTGACGATGGTCGACTTGCCAGACCCGTTCGGCCCTGCCACCGCGACCACCTTGCCGGGCTCCAGCCGGAGCGAAACGCTCCTCAGCACCGGGGCTCCGTCATACGCGAATGTCACATCCTCGAGCGTGATCTCGCCGGCCGACTCCACCGCGCGGGAGCCGCTGTACGGGCGCACGTCGGTTTCCTCGAGGAGGTCGTTCAAATGGGCGAGCGAGGTCAGGCCCTCGATGACCGAGGGGACTCGCAGAGCGATCCCAGCCAACGGGCCGCGCAGCAGTGCGAATCCGGCGTAGAACGAGATGAGGTCACCGAGCGTCAGTCGATCTCTGACGACCAGTACGCCTCCAACGATCAGCACTGCGGCGCCGGCCACCGCAAGAAGCGTCGACTGCGTGAGCGAGTACGCCCTCCCCCACAGGGTGCGCTTCAGACCGGCCTCCTCGAGATCGGTGGCCCGTTCCGACACCTGGCGCATCTCGTCCCGCTCGGCGCCGTGGCTGCGGATCAGGTCCATTGCCCGGAGAATCCGCAGCACGGAGCGGCTGAAGCGCTCGAAGGCGAGGTGCTGATTCCGTACCCTCACTCGCAGCGCCCGGCCCAGGATCCTGCCGACGATGAGGATGGCCGGCCCGAACAGCAGGGTCACGAGCGCCAGCGTGGGGTTCATCGCGACCAATACGCCTCCGATCCCGATCACGAGCACCGTGCCGGGCAGGAAGTTGTCCAGGACCGCCGTGGTCCCGGCGTTGACCCTTCCCGACTCCTGAACGATCTGATCGTGAAGAACCGACGGCTCGACCGAAGTGACATAGCGTCGACTGACGGCGAACAGCCTGGCGACCGCATCCTGACGCAACCGCTTGATGGCATCACGAATGACCGACGCGGTCACATAGCTGGCCCACAAGGACAGAACGGCGCTGACGGTCGTCAACCCGAGAATCGCAAAACCGATACCGACGAGCTGCGCCACGCTCTTGTTGGGGATCGACTCGTCGATCGCGGTGCGCACGAGAAGCGGCACCGGAATCAGGGCGAACGCCTGAAGGAGGGACAGGACCAAACCCAAGCCCAACCGGGCACGCGACTGCCGGTAGTAGCGGATGTAGCTACGCAAGGCTCGACGTCTCACCGACCCCTCCCATACCGGGAAGACGTGACGGGGGTCATGTCGCCTCCTGTTCCCGTTCGACGACCGCACGGATCGCTTCAACGACCGATTGAGCGTTGGGGTCGTGCATCACCGATCCCGGACCCTTGTGGGTGCCGGGCACCTCGATCAGTTCGAACGCCCCATCGGTCGCGGACTCCCACGGCGCGACTGCGCGCTGCCTACCCCGGACCGAGAGCGCGGAGCCGGCCAGGTACAGAACACGTCCCCGATACGGGCCGGGTCGGTAGTTCATCGAAGCTTCCAATCCTGCCGCCGTCAGGCGGCGCCCTGCCAGCAACGGCGACAGTGGACGACGCCGAACGCGATACCACCAGAGCTTCGGGTCGTGCCGGACCCGACCGGCTAGACGTCGGGCCCCGAGCGCCCACCGCCTTGCGACCCGCTTGGCTCCAGGGAAGCCCCTCCGGCGGAGTACTCGAATGTCGTTGCGGAGACGCCGGCGGGCGCCGAGATCGTGCATGAGCATGGCGTCGATCAGCACGACCAGGTCGACCTGGCGGCCGGCCGCTTCCATCCGTCTCGCCGTCTCGAACGCCACGAGGCCACCCATCGAGTATCCCGCCAGCAGGTAGGGCCCCTCGGGCTCGACCGCGAGGATCGCCTCTTCGCAGTACGCAGCCATCTCTTCGATCGTGCGCAGCGGCGACGCCACACCATCGACACCCCGTGCCTGAACCCCGAGTACCGATCGCTCACCTGCGAAGGCTCGTGCCATCGGCTCGTAGACCATCACATTGCCGCCGGCGGGTGGCATGCAGAAGAGGGGCGGCCCGGCGGCTCCCGAGCGGATGGTCACGACCGGTGGCGGCTCCTGGTCCGGAACAGGGTCGATGATGCGGCTCGCGAGATCGACGAGCGTCGGTGCTTCGAAGAGAACGGACAAGGGAGCGGAGATTCCGAACTCGTCTTTGATAGCGGCGAACAGTTGGATGGCGAGAAGGGAATGACCACCCAGCTCGAAGAAGTCGTCGTCCCGGCCGACCCGTTCCACCCCGAGCACACTCGCCCACAATGCCGCCAGACGCGTCTCGGTGTCGCCTTCCGGCGCTCTGTACGGGGCGGACGGGACCACCGGCTCCGGGAGAGAACCGATATCGACCTTGCCGTTCGGCGTCATCGGAAGTGCAGGCAGATGCATCAAGGCAGCAGGAACCATGAATCGCGGAATCCGACTGCGCAGGCGATCGAGGATCTGGGTCGCGTCCGCTGATGACACGACGTAGGCAACCAGCCGAGTGCCTGCCTGATCTCGATGAGGAATGACGACCGCCGCCTCCACATCCGGAAGAGCGGTCAGGTGGGCTTCGATCTCTCCCGGCTCGATGCGGAACCCGCGCAGCTTGATCTGTCGATCGAGCCGCCCGAGGAACTCGATGTCCCGTTGATGGGCCGGCCGATGGGCACGGTGATGGCATCGTCAGGGACGTTCGTGACCAGGTGCCACGTCGCGAACGTCGTCGTCTCCGTTGGACCGTAGACGTGGACCAACCGCTCGGGCGGTCCGCCGATGAGGCATCGACGAACTGCATCCGGATCGACCGCCTCGCCCCCGAACATCAACGTGCCGAGCGACGAGAAGGCATCTGGCCGTTGAGCA
>CBDTYK010000189.1:0-4279 GCA_965364595.1 uncultured bacterium | reverse complement strand
GCGCGACCCTGGCGTCGATGACGTACGTAAGGCCCACCTCTGGCAGGTCGTCCGCCCGCCCCGAGCTGGCGGCGAGGGCGACCCCGATGGCGGGAAGTGAGGCCCTGGTGTCGCCGATCGTGGGCAGCCACACCTCTTCCCGGAAGAGATCGGTTCCCGACGTCGAGGCGATCCCCTGCCGTTTCCAGGGTCCGATCACGAGGTAGGTGGCGACCGCTTGGGCGACGAAGAACAACCCGAGACCACCGAAGATCTCGTTGACGTTCCACCGGACGCGCAGGATGCCGGCCAGCGATCCCCACAGCGCACCTCCGACGAAACCGAGGACGAGAGCGGCCACCATCACGACCCATCCCGGTCCCGGTATCTCGCGGGCGGCCCAGGTGGCGACGATCGCCCCGGCGATGACCTGACCTTCGACACCGATGTTCCACAGACCCGCCGAGAACGTCACGACGAGGCCTGCGGCCGCCAGCGCCAATGGCGCCCAGGCGGTGAGGGTGTCGGCCAGTTTGCCGGTGGATCCCACCGACCCGTCGACGAGCGCAGCGAGTGCCTCGAGCGGCGGAGCCCCGGACAGCCACAGCAGGACCACTGCGAAGGCGAGCGATGCGGTCACGGGGAGCACGAAGCGGCGCACGAACGTCATCTGGCGACCTTTCCGCCGATGAGGGCTCCGAGCCGATCGGCGTCGATCTCGGCGGTGTCCACGATGTCCAGGATCCGGCCGTCGAAGCAGACGGCGATCCGGTCGCAGTGGCGCACCAGTTCTTCGAGGTCGGCGGAGGCGAAGACGATGACGGTGCCGCCACGGGCCCTGTCGACGATGCGAGACCACACCTCGTCGGCCGATTCGATGTCGAGTCCACGGGTCGGCTCCTCCATCAACTCGACTGGGGAGTCCGGACGCCCCACGATGTGATACTCCTCGATCGCCCTCCGGGCCCGGTCCTCCGCCGTCGACCAGTCGATCAGCCGCCCGTCGCCCGGTTCGGCCAGCGCCATGTGCTCGGTGATCGTGAGGCCCGGAAACAGCCCCTCTTCGAGTCGTCCCGCCGCCAGGTAACGGACTCCGAGTTTCCTGGTCTCGCGATAGGACCGGCCGGTGATCTCCTCCGAGCCCAGGTGGACCGAGCCTGCCCGGGGACGATCGAGGCCGGCCATGCCACGCATCAGCGCCCGCTGACCGCTCCCTGCCAGACCTGCCAGCCCGACGATCTCACCGGACTCGATCTCGATCGAAGCGTCACGGATTCGACGGCGGTCGGTCGAGACCTCGAGGTTCCGGACCGACAGCACGGTCTGGCCGGTGCGATGGTCGTCGCTGCCGGCGAGGACCACCGAACGCCCGAACATCATCTCGACGAGCTTCTCCGACGGGCACGGCAGGTCCGTCTCGCCTACGACGCGACCCTGTCGCATGACGGTCACCTTGTGACACAGGTCCTCGATCTCCTCGAGCTTGTGCGACACGAACAGGACGATGAGGCCATCGTCGGCGAGACGTCGGAGTGCGGTGAACAGCGCCTCGCGTTGACCGGTGGTGATCCCGCTGGTCGGTTCGTCGAGGATGAGGACCCGCACCCCGAGGGCAAGGAGGCGGACGATCTCGAGCTGCTGGCGCTCCCCCACCGACAGGCTGCGCGTGGTGGCGTCGGGTTCGAGCGTGAAGCCGAGTCGGGCCGCCCCTTCTTCCAGCTCTCGCCTGGCGGCGGCGAGGTCGATCCGGCCTCGTCGGCCGAGCACGAAGTTGTCGAGGACGGTGAACGGCAACGCCACCAGCGGGTCCTGATGCAGCATCCCGATGCCGGCCTCGATGGCACTGCGGGGTGACCCGAGCTCGATCCGGGATCCGTCGAGCCACACCTCCCCCGAGTCCGCATCCTGGAAGCCGGACAGGATCTTCATGAGGGTCGACTTGCCCGCACCGTTCTCGCCCAGCACCGCATGGATCACACCGCGGTCGACGGACAGGTCGACGCCGTCGTTGGCCTGGACGGGACCGAATCGCTTCGAGATGGATCTGACTTCGAGGGTCATGGCTGCCGGTGAGTCTCGTCGCTGCGCCCAGCCGATGCGCCCAGGACTGCGGCAAGATCGAGGAACGTCATCGAGGGGGAGCCTGATCCGGCTCCCCCTCGACTCACGACGCTCGTCTCAGCCCTCGGCTGAGGAGGCGCCGGTGATGCCCTCCAGCAGCTGCGGCATGTACCAGATCTGTTGGATCGTGGCCGACTCGCCGTCGGCGAGGAAGGTCGAGCCGTCCTGGTAGTTGAGCGGACCCACCCACAGGTCGATGCTGCCGTCTGCGAGACCGGCGATGAACTCGTCGAGCTGGGCTTCGGCGTCGCCGAGCCCGTCGCCCTTGACGAACCCGATGGCCGTCGTCTCCTTGTTGTTGATGTCGCTCCAGTCGGGGCCGAGCCACTCCCAGTCGGCCACGAACGTCCCGCTCTGGACCTGCTGGGCGATCTCGAGATACGAGGGTCCCCAGTTGAAGTACGGGACGCCCAGGCAGACCTCGGGCGCCTCGGCGCAGGCACCTTCGTAGTCGTAGGGCACGGCCCACACGGTTTCGCCGGCGGCTGCCCGCTGGCCGGCACGGACGATCGCCTCGGTCGTGTCGATGCCGGAGATGAGCACGTCGGCGCCGCCATCGAAGAAGTCGTTCGACACCTGTGTCGGATCGAGGGTCACGCCGGGGATGTTGAACCAGAATCCGATCCAGTTCACCTCGAAGTCGAGGGTGGCCGGATCCTCACCCCGGAAGTTCTCGTAGCAGTAGCTGGCGCCGAGGTACGAGGCGTTGACGAGACGCCGGGTCTCGTCGTTGATGAGCGGACCGACGTAACCGATGGACCCGGTCTGGGTCTCGAGGGCGGCTGCGCACCCGGCGATCATCTTCCCGTACTCCATCTCGCCCATGACGTTGCCGAGGTTGTCGAGGCCGGCGAACGCCTCGCCGTCCTCCCAGGCGGAGTCACCCGACGACCAGATCATCGGGATGTCGGGGTGGGCGGCGGCAGCGGCGAGGATCCCGTCCTTCATGTCGTCGGAGGTGGCGAAGATGAGCCCGGCCCCCTGGTCGACCATGTCGTCGACGATCTGCTCGAGCGAGGTGTCGGGCCGGTCGGCCGGGTTCACCTTGTCGATGACGATCATCTCGGCGCCGAGTTGCTCCTCGACGTACTCGCCCGCCTCGCGATGCGCCTGCGACCAGCCGCGATCGTCCTCGGGCCCGACGAGGATCATGCCGAACACGAGCGGCTCTTCGGCCATCGTGTCCTCGGTCGTCTCCGTGGCGGCCGTCGTGGTCGTGCCATCGTCGCCCGAAGGGGCGGCGGTCGTCGTGACCGGGGTTTCCTCGTCGGTCGTGTCGTCGGATGCCCCGTCATCGCCGCCGCAGGCGGCCAAAACCAGGGCCATCACCAGGGCGAACACCCAGGGACGCATGTGCCTCTTCATGTCTGATCCTCTCTCAGGACGACGGGAAGCTACCCGCCTCGACCTCGGCCGCGAAACCCCGCGGTGATGCGATTGTGAGCGGTGCAGGAACCTCGCAACAAGGGACGTTCGTCCTCACGTGGCACCGTTCGGCACAGATCGCACTCACGCCACAGACCCGGTTGTCATCCACGATCCAGCCTCGATCGCTTCAGGTCCGCTTCATGCCACACGCCGACGGTGTCAGTGAAGAAAGGACGGGAGCAAGACGCAGACCTGAATGGTGGCGCTTTGTGGATCAGCGGCGTGGCGCGGACAGCCGGGTTGCCCCGGAGCGAAGCGGGTCGGTTGTCAGGGCTGCGGCTACGAGACGGTGCCGGGCCTGAGCCGCTCCATCCGACACCAGGACCTTGTCGGCCCCTTGGAATGGCGCGATGGTGTCAACAGAGCCGCGAACGCTGAGGGGTGTGGCCATGACAACGCCTACTGGGTCTTTGTCGGAGCTTGGATTCTCGGTCGACGGCATTCCCGTAGATCCAGGTCCCTATCGGCTGACGGTGCATCGCTTGGTAGGCGGGGTGTTCACCGCAGATGCCGCCGCGGTGCGCAAGATGCTGCCGTCCCGGCAGCTACACGCCGTGCGATTCCTGCCCCGGCGGACACTCGTGATGATCAACTGCACCGACGCAGACCACCACATCGGATCTCTGCCGTCATTCCGGTGTGCAACGATGCTCATCTCGGCGGCGGTGACTGCGGGCCCGCGCCCCGGGCCATGGCTCACTCCGATCCTGAGTGACAGGTCCGGAGCCAAACATCGGCTCGGGTTGGTGAC
>CBDTYK010000188.1:0-4283 GCA_965364595.1 uncultured bacterium | reverse complement strand
AATTAGCTCCGAACCGATGGCCGTCACTCCGGGGTCGAAGTCGACGATCAAGGGAGCGTGGTCGGACGGCTTGGTGCCGGGCACCCGGGTTGGCTTGCGCCACTCGCGCCCGACGTGTGCCTCCACCGGCGTGAGGTGACGAGCCAGCGCCAGGTCGATACGCAACCCCATCCCCTTGTGGAACGCTCCCGCCCGGTAGTCCCACCATGTGAACCCGGGCTCGTCCAGCTCGACGGCTCGGAACACGTCGACGAAACCGGCCTCGATGATCTCTGAGATCCGTCGCCGCTCCTCCGCCGTGACGTGCGTTCCACCGTGCAACCTGGCCGGATCCCAGGCATCGGCGTCCGTCGGACAGACGTTCATGTCGCCCGCGACCACCGCGGGGCCATCGACACTGCGGGCCCACGCAACCATCGCGTCGAGGAACTCGAGCTTCTCGAGGTAGGTGTCCGAGCCCACCTGCCGGCCGTTCGGCACGTACACCGAGGCGACCCTCGTGCCATCCACATCCGCTTCGATCCATCTGGCCTCGTCCTGAGCCGGCTGGCCTGCGAGGCCGACCACCACATCGGAGATCTCGTGATCCTCTCGGACGAGCATCGCCACGCCCGCCCAGCGCCCGCCTGAGTGATCGAGCACCTGGTACGGCAACTCGGCGAAACCGAGCGCAGGGAACTCCGACACCTTCGTCTCCTGGAGGAGCGCAACGTCGGGGTTCGTCTCCTCGAGCAGCGCCCGTACTCGCTCGATCCGAGTCGTGATCGAATTGACGTTGTAGGTCACGAACTCCATCGCTCCGAACCTACCGCCCGCAGCCCCGTTGCCGACAGACCGCAGCCGCTCCTACGCTCGCCACATGCGATTGGGAATCGACCTCGACGGTGTCGTCGCCGACTTCAACACCGGATGGATCGAGCGATACAACGACCAATTCGGTTCGGCCGTGTCGATCGACCAGGTCGACCGATGGGACGTCATCCCCTCACTCACGCACTTCCGTCACATGGGCGAGTTCTGGCACTGGGCCGCCGATCTCGATGGTGCGAGCCTCTTCAGACACCTCGAGCCGTATCCGGAAGCCATCCCGGCGCTCCAGCGCCTCTCACGCGACCACCACATCGTCATCGTGACGACCAAGCCGAGGTTCGCCACCCACGACACCTACGCCTGGATCGCCGAACACCGCATCCCGACCAGAGAGGTGCACATCACCGGTCGCAAGTGGACCGTCGACTGCGACGTCTATCTCGACGACGGCCCACACAACCTCGAAGATCTCGTTGGACACCGCCCGAACGCAGCCGTCTTCCGTTTCGTCCGACCCTGGAACGAGCCGGTCGCCGGTACGGTCGACGTAGCCACTTGGGACGACTTCGAACGCTGTGTGAACGGTCTGTGAACGAGCGTTCGGGCTTTGGACCGAGAGTCTCGGATCGGTAACGTTTCTCACCGGAGGAGGGGCTGTCCTCTCTTTCTGTCCCAGACAAGAAGGAAACCGAAACATGATGAAGCGCTGGCTTGCCGCGCTCGCCGTTCTGTCTCTGATCGTCGCTGCGTGCGGCGACGGAGATGACACGGGTGCGGAAGACACCACCACCACCGAAGCCGTAGAAGAAACCACCACGACGGAGGCGATGGAAGAAACCACCACGACCACCGAAGCGATGGAGGAAGAGCCCACCGTCGGCACCGCCGACAACCCGATCAAGGTTCTCTTCGTGCCGTCCGTGAGCGCCGAGGAAATCGTCGCCGGTGGCGAACTGCTCGACCAGGCACTGACCGACGCGACCGGACTCGAGTTCGAAGTCCAGGTGCCGGCGTCCTACGCCGCCACCATCGAGGAGATCTGCGCATCGCCCGACAGCTCGATCGGGTTCATCCCCGCCCAGGCGTACGTGCTGGGCAGCGAGCTCTGTGGCATCGACATCGCACTCAAGGCCGAGAGGTTCGGATACACCGAGTACTGGGCTCAGTTCATCGCCCCGCGTGACTCCGACATCTCGAGCCTCGCAGACGTTGCCGGCGCCACGTGGGCCTACCCGGATGCAGGCTCCACCTCCGGCTTCCTCGTTCCGTCCGGAACGCTCGGCGTTCAGGAAATCGAGGTCGGCGGTGAGCTCGAGGCCGGCGGTCACGACGGCGTCGTTCGCGCCGTCTACAACGGCGAGGCCGACTTCGGGACCACCTTCTTCAGCCCGGCAACCGATGCGGATGGCAACTCACTCTGGGACGGCACCGACGAGGGCGCCGACGTCCCGGCCGAGCTCGTCGAGGCTTGCGGAGTCGACGCCGACGGACAGCTGTCCTGCGGCGAGGGCTACACCGTGCGTGATGCCCGGCGCAACGTACGTGAGGAACTCCCCGACGTGATCCAGCAGGTGAAGATCTTCGCCGTGTCCGACCCGATCCCGAACGACGGTGTCGCCTTCGGCCCGGACTTCCCCGAGGATCTCCGTGCCCAGATCGTCGATGCGATGCTCCAGTTCGCTGCCGACGATCCAGAGGCGTTCGGAACGGCGCTCGACGCCTACAGCTGGGACAACATCGTCCCCGCCGCCGACTCGGACTTCGACGCGATTCGCGCCATCGTCCAGCAGCTCGGCATCACGCTCGACCAGCTGTGATGTGGATCCGGTGGGGCGCACATGCGCCCCACCGGATACCCTCACCCTGTCGCCGACATCGAGTGCCTCACGGGGCGCTGGCTACCGCCGATGGGGTCGAACGGGAGACCATGCTCACAGTTGAACATCTCACGAAGGTCTACGACAACGGGACCCTCGCTCTCGAGGACGTGTCGTTCACCGTCCCCGACGGCCAGTTCCTCGCAGTCATCGGCCTCTCCGGCTCGGGTAAATCCACGTTGTTGCGGTGCATCAACCGGCTGATCGAGCCAACCGAAGGCCGCATCCTCCTCGATGGCGAGGACATCACGAAGGCCTCCCAGGAGGATCTGCGTCGCATCCGCCGGCGGATCGGGATGGTCTTCCAGCACTTCAACCTCGTTCACCGCTCGAAGGTCATCACCAATGTGCTGTCCGGCCGACTCGGCTACACGAATCCGGCCATGAGCCTGGTCAATCGATTCTCCAAGGAGGACGTCGACACGGCGATCGACCGGCTCGCCAGGGTCGGGCTCGCCGACAAGGCCTACTCGCGAGCCGACGAGCTGTCCGGAGGGCAGCAACAGCGGGTGGGAATCGCCCGGGCGCTCATGCAGGAGCCCGAAATGGTCCTGGCGGACGAACCGGTGGCCAGCCTCGACCCGGTTCTCGCCCACTCGATCATGCAGTACCTGGAGGGCATCCAGGCGGACGGCATGACCGTGCTCTGCTCGCTGCACTTCCTCGACCTCGTCCATCGATACGCCGACCGCGCGATCGCGCTGAACGCCGGGCAGTTGGTGTTCGACGGCCTGCCGGACGAGATCGACGACGCCAAGTTCGAGGAGATCTACGGCAGAGAGGCAGAACGAGTTGGCTGACCGCGACTTCGTGACCGAGACCGAATCGAGTCGGCCCGAGTTGACGCTGGTCGACGACGTGGCCCCTCGAGTCACGCCGCCCGAGCCGCCGGAAAAGGGACCTCGCCGCCGCCTCTTCATCGTGCTCGGAGTCATCGCGGCGATCGTGGTGTACGCCCTTGCGTTCGACTACACGAACGTCGATCTCGCCCAGGTCTCGTCGGAGACCAGACAGCAGTCGCTGACCCGAATCCTCCGGGCGCTCGCCCGACCTGAACTGGTCACCTACGACCAGGAACGCGTGATCACCCAGCTCGACGTTTCGATTCCCTGCGGAGCGCCGACGCCGGTCACGTCATCGGGCGGGATCACCGTCTCCCCGTCCTGTGCTGCACCCGGCGAGATCATCGCGATCAGCGGATCCGGGTTCGACGCCGGTGAGCGGGTGACGCTGTCCTTCGTGCCCGACACCGAATTCGACATCACGCTCCCACTGAGAACGATCAACACCGAGGACGACGGCACGTTCTCGTTCGATGCAACGATGCCCAATCGTGTTTCGGAGAACACCCAGCAGATCCAGATCCTCACCGAGGACCCGATCGGCTCCTGGGGCGATCGCGTCGAGGTCTGGACCGACACGAACGAGAACGGCGTCCGCGACCCGGCGATCATCGAGAACGGCTCTCTCGACGTCACGCTCGACGCACCCCTCCCCGAGGTGCCGGGCGTCGCCATCGTCGACGGGAGTGAGGTCGTGGAGTTCATCTCCTACGGTGACGGTTTCACCGCCACCAGTGGCATCGCGAACCGCGAG
>CBDTYK010000187.1:0-4284 GCA_965364595.1 uncultured bacterium | reverse complement strand
ATCGGGGTTGGCGACCCCCACGGTGCGCCAACCCCGATCTACTGCTTCCCCGGAGGAGTGCTGGGTCGCAGGCGCCGACTCGGCGTGTCGACGGATACGACGGTACGGGCCCGATATTGCCGGAGGATGAACCGGCTGCACCCAGACCGTGAAAAATGCCGAAGTCTCAGACCTGTCGTTCGACAGATGGAACCTGGTGGGCGCTCGACTTCAGCGCCGCCCACCAGATCAGCGCGGCGCCGACCAGTGTCGGCAACGGACCGGCGAAGAACGATTCCTCGAGTGTCCATTGAGGGAAGAGCGCACCCATCAGCCCCGAAGCCAGGGCTCCGACGACCGCGTTCAGCCAGATCGCGTGGTCCTCTCTCCCTCCCTCTGCGATGGCAGCGCCGAAACCACCGAGAAACCCGAAGTAGAGGAGGAAGAGCGGAGAGAAGAGCAAGAACCCCAGGATGTCCACGTCGCGGATGCTACCACTCGGCGGGGAGACGATCGGTCCGACTGAACCTGTCTACAAGGTGGTACTAACGTTGCCACCATGCCCGGACTCCTCGCCTTTCACGCGCATCCCGACGACGAGTGCAGCAGCACCGGCGGGACGCTTCACACCTACGTCAACCGGGGTGAACAGGTCGTCGTCATCACCGCCACCGACGGCGCCGAAGGCGAGATCCACAACTACGAGGACCCCGAGTCGCTCAAGCCGCGCCTCGCCGAGATGCGGAGAGAAGAAATGGCTGCGGCGATGTCCATCCTCGGGGTAGAGCACCAGGAGTTTCTGGGATATCGCGACTCCGGGATGATGGGTGAACCATCGAACGGCCATCCCGACGCCTTCTGGAACGCCGACTTCATGGAGGCGACCGAGAAGCTGGTCCGACTCATCCGTGAGTACACGCCCGAGGTCATGACGATCTACGATCCGTTCGGCGGCTACGGGCATCCCGATCACATCAACGTCCACCGGATCGGGATGGCTGCCTACATCGGCGCTCCAGATCTGTCGCGGTTCCCGCTCCAGGAGGGCGAGACCGACTGGCAGCCCCAGAAGCTCTACTGGACCACGTGGCCCCGCAGCCGCGCCCGTGCGTTTGCCGACTTCCGGCTCGAGGCCGGCATGATCGACGAAGCAGACCATGCGAGAGCGCAAAACGCAGGCACGCCGGACGAGCACATCTCGGCCTTCATCGACGTCACCGATGTCCTCGACGTCAAGGAGAAGGCACTTCGGGCACATCGGACGCAGATCCCCGAAGACTGGTTCCTCCTGAACATCCCCGAAGAATTGAAGCCGCAACTCCTGGGACGCGAGTCCTTCGTCAAGATCTTCGATCGCGTCGGGGCACCAGCCCGGGAGACAGATCTCTTCACCGGGCTCCGTTGAGCATGAATGCCGCCGCGCGGTGGCGGGAGCAACTCGAAGCCTGGGCGCTTCCCGACGAGCTGCTGACGACGGCCGAGGAGTCGCCCTACGGGTGGTCGCAGGACCTGTGGAAGCGGCGCAGCGCCATGGCTTCATCGACCGAGCCACCGGAAACGGTGCGGATCGTCTCCGAGCTCATGCCGGACACGGGAGTGTTGCTGGACATCGGTGTCGGGCGGGGGAGAGCGTCGCTGCCGATTGCCGAGAATCGGTACCGGCTGATCGGCGTCGATGAGAGCCTCGAGATGCTCGCCGGGTTCACCGAGGACGCCAGGCGCCGGTCGATGCAGGTCGAGACGATCGAAGGGCGATGGCCCGATGTCGCAGCTCGGGTGCCGGTCTCCGACGTGGCGATGGCGGCGAACGTCGCCTACAACGTTGCCGACATCGTCCCGTTCATCGCTGCGATGATCGAGCATGCGAGCGTCGCAACCGTGCTCGAGATCACCGACCGACACCCGTGGGCTCATCTCGCTCCGCTCTACCGGGCAGTGCACGACCTCGACCGTCCTGACGGCCCGACCGCCGATGATCTGGTCGCCGTGATCGCCGAGATGACCGGTCGGGACCCGGTGGTGCACCGATGGGAACGCCAAGGGCACGTCTGGTACGAGAGTTGGGACGAGTTGGTCGATCACTACGGCCGCCGGCTGGTCGTCCCCAAGGCCGAGCGTCACGCCTTGCGCGCGCTCATCGAACGCGACGTGGTCTCCGAGGGCGGCCGACTCCGCGTCGGCGACGCCCCGACTGGATTCGCCACCATCGTCTTGATGACGGATGACGGATGACGGATGACAGGCCGACGGTCGTCGCCGACACAAACCTGGCGGCTTCACGAGCGCTCTCGGGTACGATTCAAGGGTCCATCAGTCCCTCGAGACTGTGAACTGTCGACTGTTGACTGTGAACTCGGCTGGGTTCCCATTCACTGCTTCCTCCCAAAGGCCATCCCATGCTCATCGTGCGCGATCTCAAGATCGAGACCGGGCCCCGTGTCCTCATCGACGGGGCCAGCTTCAGCGTGCAGCCAGGTGATCGGATGGGACTCGTCGGTCGAAACGGGGCGGGCAAGACCACACTGATGCGGACGCTCGTCGGCGAAGTCGAGCCGTCCGAAGGCAGCATCACCCGCGCCGGCCACGTCGGCTACTTCTCTCAGGAGGCGGTGCTTCCGGGTCTCGAGTATCCGAACATGACGGCGCTCGAGCGGATCCTCGCCGCCCGGGAGATCGGCGCGATGCAGCATCGGATCGAGGAGACCCGCCGCAAGATGGAGGCGGCCACCGGCTCGGAGCGTGACACCGTGATCCGGAGGTTCGCTCGGCTCCAGGACGAGTTCGACGCCAAAGGCGGATACGTGGCCGAGGCGGAAGCCAAACGAACGGCCGCCAACCTGGGGATCGACAACGAGGATCTCTCTCAGCCGGTCGCCACCATGTCGGGAGGCCAGCGACGTCGTGTCGAGCTCGCCCGCATCCTGTTCTCCGAGACCGACGTCATGCTCCTCGACGAGCCGACCAACCACCTCGACCTCGATGCGAAGGCCTGGCTCGTCGACTACCTGACCAGCTACAAGGGTGCGCTCCTGGTGATCTCGCATGATCTTCCCCTGCTCGATGAGGGCATCACTTCGGTGCTGGCGCTCGAGCACCAGACCGTCGAGACGTATCGAGGGAACTACTCGTCGTACCTGATCGAGCGAGATGCCCGTCGTGAGCAACGCGAACGTGAACGAAAGCAACAGGATGCCGAGATCGCTCGACTCGAGGCCAACGTACGACGATTCAAGGGCTCGTCGGAGAAGATGGCTCGAGTCGCCAAGTCGATGGAGACTCGGGTCGAGCGGATGAAATCTGAGCTGGTCGAGGTCCAGCGGCGGGGGCGCAACGTCAAGGTCCAGTTCCCTCAGCCGCCGAAGTCCGGCCGGGTCCCGCTCGAGGCGACGGGTGTTGCCAAGGCGTACGGTGACAACGTGGTGTTCGTGGACGTCGACGTCGCCGTCGAGCGTGGGGAGCACGTGATGATCATGGGTCTCAACGGCGCCGGCAAGACGACGCTGTTGCGCATCCTCGCCGGCGAGGAGACCGCCGATCTCGGAGAAGTCACGGTCGGATACCAGACGACACTCGGCTACTACGCCCAGGAGCACGAACAGATCCATTCCGGTGAGACGGTGCTCGGGCACATGCGTCGCGTGTCGGGACTGCCCGATCTCCAACTCCGCAGCCTTCTCGGGCACTTCCTGCTCGCAGACAAGGTCGAACAAGACGCCTCCACCCTCTCAGGCGGGGAGAAGACCAAGCTGGCGCTGGCCATGTTGATGACCTCGCGGCCGAACGTGCTGCTCCTCGACGAACCGACCAACAACCTCGATCCGCAGGCGAAGGAGGCCCTGCTCGGGGCGCTGCTGCAGTATCAAGGGACGATCGTCCTCGTCTCGCACGACACGGACTTCGTTGCAGAGCTCGCACCGGAACGAGCGATCATGATGCCCGAAGGCTCGATGCACTACTTCGACGAATCGATGCTCGAGCTCGTCGCCCTCGCCTGAGGTCGCGACGACGGCTCGAAGATGGGCGAGGCGTCGCCTGAGGTCGCGATGACGGCTCGAAGATGGGCGAGGCGTCGCCTGAGGTCGCGATGTCGCTCAACGCTGGGCGAGGCGTCGCCTAACCCTCTGCGCCGAGCAGCCCGAGCAGCGCAATCCCGGCCACAACGACGAGGATGATGCCGAGCACGAACAAGATCCCAAAGGGGATCAGCACGATGGCGATCGCAGTCCCGTCTCCGACTTCGTTCACTTCTCGCACGGCTCGGATCTGGATGACGAGAGACCAGATAGCTCCGACCAACGCTCCCAG